>JAHIZU010000221.1 GCA_018814265.1 Candidatus Margulisiibacteriota bacterium
TAACGTCAGCAAAATCCAGGTTGATCAAACCAGGCACCGTGATCAAGTCAGAGATCCCCTTTACCCCCTGGCGCAGCACATCATCAGCTATTTTAAAGGCTTCAATAATTGAGGTTTTTCTTTCCACAACCTGGAGCAGTTTATCATTGGGGATTACGATCAAGGCGTCAACTTTTTCCTTAAGCATGGCAACACCGGTTTCCGCCTGCGAGATCCTGACCGGACCTTCAAAACGGAACGGTCTGGTCACGACACCAACTGTTAAGCAGCCCATTTCCTTAGCAACTTCAGCAATGACCGGGGAAGCGCCTGTTCCGGTCCCTCCACCCATGCCCGCAGTTATAAAGACCATGTCAGCGCCTTCTAAGGCCAGCTTGACGTCTTCAATGGATTCCTCAGCCGCTTTTTGGCCGATCTCCGGATTAGCGCCCGCGCCCAAGCCTTTGGTCAATTTTACACCGAGTTGAAGCTTATGGTCAGCCAGCGAAACATTTAAGGCCTGAAGATCAGTATTGACCCCCCAAAACTCTACCCCTTTGACCCCTGCGCCAATCATGCGGTTAACCGCGTTCGTACCGCCGCCACCACAACCAAAAACCTTAATGACTGCGAAATTCTTACCGTCACTACCGACCATATTATCAGACTCCTTTTCCCGCTTGAGACAGGAATGGGACGTTATCTATATTTTAGCAACCAGACAGGTTAAATGCAAGCTTTTGGCTACTGGAATCTAATGACCGGATTGTCAGGAAAGCGCACATCCACATACTCTACCTGGCCCCATTTTCCAGCGATCACCGGCAACAGAGCGGCAAAGACTTCCATTTTTCGCTTAATATCCTCAGCTGCCCCGACCTTGACCCGCAAGATATCATCCAGCAGCAAGCTCACATTTTTTAATTCGCCCAGCTCCAGCTGCATCCTGCCCGACTCAAGATAAGGCGAAAGCTTAAAGATAATTTCAGAAACGATTTGCGAAACTGTCTTGTCTATATGATCGCTTTTCAAAACTATCTCCTCTCCAATACCCGAGACAACCGGTAAGTCAGCCCGGTTGGGGATATTCAAAGTTAGATTTTGATTGCGGTTAATAATATATCCTTCGCTGTCAATGATTATTGTTTTATCCGGGAAAACGATCGTGGCCAGCGGTCGCCTCTCGGTAATACTAATCAGCACCGTGGCCGGCGGGATCCGATAAAAATGGTAGCTTTTGATCGCGGTTATCTTTTGCAAATTTGCCTTAGCCCGTGAGAAACTGGTAAAGAACAGGTTCTCGGAAATCGGGATGGCCGCCAGGGTTCTAATCTCTTCTGGCAACAGCATTTGTGCGCCGTTGACCACGACTTCCTTTATCTTCCAGATCGGCAGGGTCATAACATAAATGCCGCCAGCAGTCACTAAAACGAAAATAAAGAATATTGCCAGAGACTTGGGGAACCGGGGTTTTTGATTTTTCAGCTTTTGTCTGCGCCTGGCCATTTAAAAAGCGCTCTCCAGGATCTTGACCACTAACTGATCAAAGGAAATACCTGCATGTGCTGCCTCGGCTGGCAGATCGGAACGCTCTGTCATGCCGGGGATGCTATTGACCTCATGCACATAAGGGATGTGATCACTGCCAATGATCATGTCCACCCGCGACACGCCATAACAGCCCAACGACTTATGAGCCATTAAAGCGATTTCCTGGACTTTTTTAGTTAAGGCTTGTGACAGCCTGGCCGGCAGGATAAAATCCGTTAGCCCGGCGGTATACTTTGCCTCATAGTCATAGAACTCATTCTTGGGGACCAGCTCAAGGATTGGCAAAGCCTGCACATCGCTGTTCGTGCCGATAATGCCGACCGTAACTTCCCGGCCCTTAACATAAGCTTCAACAAAGACATCTTTAAATTCGGCTACAGTTTTCTCCAAAACCTCTTGAAACCCATCAGGCTTCTTGATCAGAGTCACGCCCAAACTCGAGCCTTCAGAGGTTGGCTTAATAACTAGGGGAAAAGGGAATACTCTCTGAATCCTGGCTGCTTCTTTGGCAACATTTTGCGTAGCATCAACTTCAACATAACGGGGAGTAGGAATTCCAACCGCGTCAAAGACTCTTTTGGATGCCAGCTTATTCATGGCCAGGGCAGAAGCCAGAACCTTTGAGCCGGTGTAGGGAATATTAGCCATCTCCAGCAGTCCCTGGACCGTGCCATCCTCACCAAACCGGCCGTGGAGAATATTATAAACAATCTCAATTTTTTCTGCTTTTAAGCGGGCAACTAGATCATCTTCGAGGTCCATAGAAATGACGTTATAGCCTTGTTTCTTGAGGGAGTCAAAAACGCGTTTGCCAGAGCGCAGCGAAACCTCACGTTCGCCAGAGCGGCCGCCCATGAGCACACAAATCTTTTTATCCTTTAAGTCTGCCATGTGGTTATTTTATCATAAAGGCTGCGCCGCATAAAGGTTTTGACATTTTGGCGTTTATTAGCTTATAATAAATCCATGGTACACAATGTAACACTTATTCGCGGCGACGGGGTTGGCCCGGAACTGGCTGAAGCTACCCGACGAGTGCTTGAAGGAACCGGGATTAAATTTAATTGGGACATTGTTGACGCCGGCGTAGATATCATGGAAAAAGAAGGCACTCCCCTGCCACCGAAAGTCCTGGATTCGATCCGAAAGAATAAAGTCGCGATCAAAGCCCCGATCACTACGCCGATCGGCACAGGCTTTCGCTCGGTCAATGTGGCCATCCGCAAGGAACTTGATCTTTACGCTTGTTTGCGGACCAGCAGGACGTACAAAGGTGTCCGCTCAAAATTTGACGACATCGACCTGGTTGTTGTTCGCGAGAACACCGAAGACCTCTATGCCGGCATTGAATTTGAAGAAGGCAAGCCAGAAACCAAGCAATTGATCGCTGAGATCGAAAAGATCGGGAAGAAACCAATTAGAAAAGATTCCGGCATCAGCATAAAACCCATCTCCAGGTTTGGCTCCGAGCGAATTGTCCGTTTTGCTTTTGATTACGCAGTAAACAA
Organism: Candidatus Margulisiibacteriota bacterium; assembly: GCA_018814265.1. Taxonomy (GTDB): domain Bacteria; phylum Margulisbacteria; class WOR-1; order O2-12-FULL-45-9; family O2-12-FULL-45-9; genus JAHIZU01. The sequence continues at coordinate 3,039 of JAHIZU010000221.1, forward strand.
CAAGCGCAAAAAAGTCACCGCGATTACCAAGGCCAACATCATGAAGTTTACTGACGGGCTCTTTTATGAAGTTGCCCGCGAAGTTGCCAAGGATTATGAAGGCAAGATCGAGTACGAAGAGCGGCTGATCGATAACATGTGCATGCAGCTGGTACAGAAACCCGAGATCTATGACGTGATGGTTTTGCCTAATCTCTATGGCGACATTCTCTCTGATCTGTGTGCCGGATTGGCCGGCGGCCTGGGGATCGCTCCGGGAGCCAACATTGGCAAAGACATCGCGGTGTTTGAAGCGGTCCACGGTTCAGCCCCAAAATATAAGGGCCTGAACAAGGTTAACCCTACCGCGCTGATCCTGTCCGGCCTGATGATGCTGCGCTATTTAAAGGAATTTTCAGCCGCGGACAAACTTGAAGCTGCCGTGACCAAAGTTATTGCTGAGGGTAAATCCGTCACCTACGACATGAAACCTCATCGGGATGACCCTAGCGCGGTTGGCACCTCGCAAATGGCTGACGCCATCATTGCTGAGATGAAATAAAGCTCCCCAGGGAGGCGCATAAATGGCTGAAGAAAAAAAAGAGTTACTCAATAAGATCAATGAAGAGTTAAAAAACGCGCTCAAGTCCAAGAACGAACTGCGTCTGTCCGTCCTGCGCATGATGAAAAGCAAGATCCTCTATGTTAACGCGCGCGGCGACCTGCCGGACGCGGAAATCACCAAGATCCTGACCAAATACGGCAAGGAAGTCAAAGAGTCGATCGCGGAATTCAATAAAGTCGGCCGCGCTGAAGACGCGGCTAAGTCTGAAAAAGAGCTGGCTATTGTCCAGGAATTCCTGCCAAAACAACTTTCCCCTGATGAGATCAAAAGTGTTGTCCAGCAAACAGTTAAGGAAGTTGGCGCAACTTCTATCAAAGAGATGGGCAATGTAATGAAAGCCGTGCTGGCCAAACAGCCTGGGATCGACGGTAAAATCGTTAGCCAGCTCGTGCGCGAACTGTTGAAATAAGGAGGCAGAGATGCAAATTCTGGGATTATTGGTAATTGGCCTGACCGCGGGGGTCTTGAGCGGATTGCTTGGCATTGGCGGGGCAACTGTAGTTATTCCCGCGCTGATATTTTTCTTCGGCCTGAGCCAGCATTTATCACAAGGAACAACTTTAGCCATGATGGTGCCGCCGATCGGCTTGTTAGCCGCCTGGCAGTACTGGCAAAGAGGCGATGTTAAGATCGGCTGGGCCGCCCTGCTCTGCGCGGGTTTTTTTATCGGTGGCTTATTCGGCGCGATCATTGCTGAACATATTCCCGATCTTCATCTGAGTAAAATATTCGGGGTCTTTTTACTTATTATCGCGGTTAGACTGATCTTCTGGGGGTAAAAGCTTGTCCAAGTATGACATTATTGTTGTCGGCGGAGGCCCAGGCGGCTATGTCGCCGCCATACGCGCTGCCCAGCTGGGCGCTAAAGTCGCCCTGATCGAAAAGGACAAGGTCGGCGGCACCTGCTTGAACCGCGGCTGCATCCCTACCAAAGCCATTATTGCCTGCACAAATCTTTTTGAGAAAATCCAGGGGGCAGATAATTTTGGGATCACGACAGGACCACCAAGCATAGATCTTAAAAAAGTTATTGGGCGAAAGAACCTGATCGTTGAAAAAATAGTCAAGGGAGTAGAGTTTTTACTCGAAAAAAATAAAGTAGAAGTCATCAGAGGAACAGCAGAAGTTTTGGGATCAGGGAAAGTGGAAATTGAGGCCCAGGGCCAAAGGCAGGAGGCGGAAGGCCAAAGGATCATACTCGCTACCGGCTCCTCACCCGCCCGCCTGCCCGGCATTGAATTTGATGGGAATAAATTTCTTTCCAGCGCTCAGGCTTTGGATCTAACCGAGATACCCAAACAGATCAATATTATTGGCGGCGGAGTAATTGGCGTAGAATTCGCCACGATCTTTAGCGCCCTGGGCAGCGAAGTCACGATCTACGAAGCCCTGTCTGAGATACTGGCTGGAGTTGATGCAGAGATCGTTGCACTGATCAAAAGGATTCTTAGACGCCGGAAAGTAAAGATTCTAACTAACAGCAAATTCGACACTTCAAAAGCCGTTGAAAAGAACCTGATCTGCGTTGGCCGGGTTCCTAATTCAGCCGGGCTAGAAAATATTAAGGTGAACAACAAGATGGAAACCAGCCTGCCGGGCATTTATGCGGTTGGCGATCTGGTTTCCAAGAAAATGCTGGCCCACGCGGCTTATGAGCAAGGCGAGATCGCCGCGGAAAATGCGCTGGGCAACAACCGGACTTTTAATGATGAGTTTGTGCCCTCAGCTATCTTCACCAGCCCGGAGATCGCCTGCATCGGCAGGGTCAAAGATGCCAAGACCGGCAAGTTCCCCTACGCCGCCCTGGGTATTGCTCAAGCCAAAGGTGAAATAGAAGGCTTCATTAAAGTGGTTTCAGACAGCTCTAATAGAATTACCGGCGTCCATATCATCGGCCCGGACGCGACAAATCTTATTGGCACAGCAGCGCTTGCCTTAAGAAATGGTTTTACAACCGATGAGCTGGCAAAAACGTTTCAGGCTCATCCGAGTTTTCCGGAAGGTTTGCAGGAAGCGGCATTAAGCGCGCTTAAAAGGAGTATTCACCAGATCAACTAGCTAACACAAGAAGCTCCTCTGGTATTGTATGACCGGCTGCGGCAGCATTTTTCTTCGCCTGCTCAATTACCTGATTAAAAGGCCCGGCCAGATCAAGCGGCAGATCAGCCCGCAAGATCGTCTTTAGCAATTCCAAAATTGGTTCATAACGGTATTGAAAATAGATGTCTACTACAAATTCTAAAAAGCGAAAACTATCCAAACTGCCGATCTCGTTGATATCATCTTTAGCGCGCTCTAGAGTTTGCTCTATACTGGCCCGGAAGGTGCTCATCACGAGGCGAACCTCGGCTTCAGCTAAAGAATCTGCCTGGCCCTGTCTCAACAGCATATCCAGATAATTAAGGTGCAGATCAGGAAA
>JAHIZU010000222.1 GCA_018814265.1 Candidatus Margulisiibacteriota bacterium
CCGGAGAACAAGTCCTCCAGCGGAGACATCAAATTTATAAACGAGGGTGCTAAATGAGGCATATTGCGCCTCCCTTTGGGGGCGTCATTATTGTAACATATGCACTCATTTATGGGCAAAATAAATCATCTCCTATATATTAATCAATTCTTCGACCCCTCAGCTTAGGGCAAACTAAGCTCAGGATAAAATAAAATGGCCAGCACTTTCTTAGCACTTATGCTAAAGCAAGAAAGTACTGGCCATCAATGCCTTTTAGTAATGACTACTTAAGTATTAAGCTGTACAGGCACCAACGTGAGCAATATTAAAATGTATTACACTCTCACCAAAACCAGCAGATGCCATCATCTGCTTATTCAAAACAAGCAATTTTTCTATTTCTTCAAGCTGGCTGGAATAGCCAAGCTCTTCAACATACCGCGGGATCGCGATCCCAGCCTTCCTTAACCAGTAGAGGGAACTTAAGCAAGCTGGAATGATTTTCTTTTGGGCAGATTTTCTGCGGGCGAGGATGAAATGGAGAAGCCCCAGCTCAAAGGCTATGGCTTGATCCTTTCGGAACAGATAAGCTATTTTCCTGTCACAAATTTTTTCAGCCAGTTTCATTGTTTCTCCTGTGGAAATCCGCGTCCTTAAATATATATCGGCACTTTCTGGGTGAAATTTCAGCCACGAGACAAATTGTCTTAAATGACAAAGAGGGATTTGACTTGAGTATTTGTAAGTGCCACAATATTGTGCACGGAGGCGTTTGATTATGGCAAAGCCTTTGATAATGATCGTTGAAGACGAGGTTGAATACGCGGATAAGGTCGCGAATGCCGTGAAAGGCAGCGGCAAATACAAGACTGCCACAGCTTACTCCGCTTACGACGCCCTGAATATCCTCAAAAAGAACAAAGTTTTCTTCGGGCTGCTGCCGAACCGGGTTGAGTGCGTCCTGCTTGATATTAAGATGCCGGGCATGGACGGATTGCAGTTCCTGGAAAAGATCAGGAAAGAATACGGCAATAACATCGGGGTCATCATTTTAACCGCTTATGAAGACTATGATAAATGGGACAGAGCGATCACCAACCTGGTCGCGGGTTATATCAAAAAACCTTATGACCGGCAGGATCTACTCCGCACACTCGATCTATTTTTCAAGGACAACGAAACATATGAACATATGGTCGCAAAAACCTACAAGGAAGGGCTGGAAAAATTAGATGAGTTTGAGAAAGATAAAATTTAGCAAGGGGGGCCCTTTATGGAAAAGCCGTTAATACTGGTTGTCGAGGATGAAACTGAATACGCTCAAAAGATCGCCAAGACTGTTACCAGTTCCGATAAATACGAGGCGATCATTGCCAACTCAGCCATTGAGGCGCTGGAAACGCTGAAGAAGAATAAGGGACTTTTTGGCGTATTTCCCAACCGGGTACGCTGTATCCTGCTGGATATCAAGATGCCGGAAATGGACGGACTGCAATTCCTGGAAAATATCCGCAAAGATTACGAAGATTCGATCGAGGTCATCATTATCACCGCGTACGAGGATTATGAGAAATGGGACCGGGCAATCGGCGGGTATGTGGCCAGTTATATCAAAAAGCCGTTTGACCGGCAGGACCTGCTTGATAAGCTGGATACTCTTTTTTCAAAAAATGAAAGGGCCAAAGGCCGGATATATGCCGACACAGTAGTCAAAGCTGTTGAGCGGATACAAGAGCACAAAAAGGGAGAGCCGGATTCGCCTAAGCAGCCGTAAGGGGCGATAATTTCATGAACAAACATTTGATTATGGTGGTCGAGGATGAAATAGAATACGCGAACAGGATCGCAAATGCTATCAGAAATACCGGCAAATACGACGTGTTTATCTCTCATTCAGCAAAAGAAGCGCTCGGCTATCTTGAAATAAATAAATCACCGGGGGGCCCCTTTCAAAAACCGCGTGCGCTGCATTGTCCTTGACATAAAAATGCCCGAGATGGATGGTCTGCAATTCCTCGAAAAAGCCAGAAAAGATTACAACGACACGATTGGGGTCGTTGTTATAACCGCTTGGGAGGATAAAAAAACATGGGAAAATGCCGCTTCAAAATCCATCCTGGGGTATCTTTTAAAGCCTTTTGACAGAGAAGACTTGCTTCAAATCATCGATCAATTCTTTGAAGATAAAGAGGTCAAATCTCAGACGGACACGGGCAAATAAATCTTAAAAGTGGATCCTTCCCCGACCCTGCTTCTAACTTCAATCGTTCCTCCATGCTCATGAACGATCCGATACACGATAGACAAGCCCAACCCCGCCCCTTCATGCCGGGTGCTAAAGAAAGGTTCGAATATCCTTGCCAGATTTTCTTGAGGGATTCCTTTGCCGATATCAGAGATTTCAAGACAAATTTTATCCGCGGCCCGATATGTTTTAATCGTCAATGCCCCCGCTCCGGGCATTGCCTCGACCGCGTTATTGGTCAGGTTAATGATAACCTGCCGAATCTCATCCATGTCACCTTTAATCCTGGGGATCGGTTGCAATTCCTTAATCAGCCTTATCCTCCCGAGAGAAAAAAGCTGCATAGTTGACGTGATTACTTCATTAACGTCTACCTCAACCGTATTCTTTTCCTTCGTCTTAGACAAACTCAGCATATTTGAAATAATGTTGGAAATCCGTTTCGCGTTTCTAATGATGGATTGCTTAAACTCCTCGAGGTAGGACATGTCGCGCGGCGCGTCAGTCAATTCTTCCGCCGACGCGTATATAATTCCCAGAGGATTTCTGATCTCATGAGCTACTCCCGCGGCCAGCGTGCCTAAAGAGGCCAGCCTTTGCGAGCGCTCCAGGATTTTCTCGGCATCATAGAGCTTTTGTTTGTTTGCCTCATAGTCTTTTTGGATTTGTTCATACGTGCGGGTATGATCGAGCGCCACCGCGGTCTGGCCGGCCAGGGACTTCAAAAGCCGGATATCCTCTTCCGTGTAAGGGTCCTCGCTAAGCTTTCTGCCCAACACAAAAAGAGCGATCAATCTGTCCTCAAGCAGGCAGGGTATAATAACGTCGTCCTTTTTGAAAGTGATCTCCCTAATCTCCACTAATTCTTTAACTGGCGGTTTGCTAAAATCCTCCGGCAAATATATGCGGGGATGAGACACTTCCAAAACTTCACTGAACGCACGGCGCAGATTATCAAGTATATTTTCCATCGAGAGTTTTTTGGTAATTTGAGTCGTCAGGTCAGACAGCTCCTTGTAATAATCAGCGTCTTCCTCAAAATCGTCCCGGTTCGGTTCCTTACCTTCAATTTCAGCCAAACCCTTA
>JAHIZU010000223.1 GCA_018814265.1 Candidatus Margulisiibacteriota bacterium
CAGTGCTGTCTTCCAGCGGCTGGCGCAAAACCTCCAAAACACTGCGATCAAATTCAGGGAATTCATCCAAAAATAATATTCCCCGATGGGCTAAACTAACCTCGCCGGGCCTAGGGATTCTTCCCCCGCCAATTATACCAATATCCGAAGTAGTATGGTGCGGCGCCCTGAACGGGCGGGTAGTGATCAGGGCGCCTTTGCCTTTTAACATTCCGGAAACAGAATAAAGTTTGGTAACTTCTAAGGCTTCCTCAAGTGATAACGGGGGCAAAATCGTGGGCAAACGTCTGGCCAACATGGTCTTGCCAGAGCCTGGCGAACCTACCAGCAGGACATTATGTCCCCCGGCCGCCGCCACCTCTAAAGCTCGTTTAACATGCCCCTGGCCTTTAACATCAGCAAAATCAAACCCATAGTCTGGCTCCTCCTGAAAAAGCGAGTCAAGATCAACTTTGTGAGGCGAGATTGTGATTTTGCCGGCAAGATAATCAGCAGCTTCTTTTAGCGAGCTGACCGGGATAACCTCAAGATCGCTGATCAAAGCAGCTTCATCCGCATTTCCCTTGGGAACAATTATCTGTTGCTGGTGTTTGGCTAAGGAAAAACAGATGGCCAGCATGCCATTGACCGGCCGGACCGAACCATCCAGAGAAAGCTCCCCCAAAATAACCTGGCCGTCAAAATTTTTGCGAGCGACCTGCTCTGAGACCAGCAACATGCCAAGGGCAATCGGCAGATCGTAGAGCGGGCCCTCTTTTTTAGTGTCAGCCGGGGCCAGGTTAATAGTGAAATAGCCCGGGGGAAAATCAAAGCCGGAATTTTCAATGGCTGCCCGAACCCGGTCCCGCGATTCCTTGACCGCGGCATCTGGCAGCCCGACAATTGATTGGCCGGGCAAGCCCCGGCTAGCATCCACCTCAACCTCTATTTGATAAGCTTCCAGTCCCAGCACCGCGGCACTTGCCACCTTAACTAACACAAACTCCTCCTAGTGTATTTGAAAAGCATTTTTATACAGGTCTATAACCTTCGCCCCGTTTGGCCGGCGATAGATCGTTAAAACATCAAAGCGGCAATTAATATCCTTGATCTTTTTCTTGAGTAAATATGTGCGGGCCGCATGGATAATGCTGTCGCGTTTACTTTTGCGCACCGCGCTTAATGGGGAACCGTAAGAACGGAAGGAATAATTCTTTACTTCAATAAAAACGAGGATCTCGTGGTCTTTGGCAATGATATCAACTTCTCCCTGTTGGGAGTGGAAATTATTATCCAGGATCTGATAACCAAGCTGACGAAGATATTTTTCAGCGATCTCCTCCCCCTCAACTCCCTGCTTGTAGCTTTCGATCCCCATGATGCCGGATAAAGAGCAAGGTTATTGCCAGGCTGGGTCTGCGCTTCTCACGAAGAAACTTGAGATAACGTGTCGGGATTTCGACAGGGGGGAGGATTAAGGATTAAGAATTAAGAATTAAGGACAAAGAAACCCCCTACCTTCTATAAATGTAATATAGAAAATAGGGGGTCAAAGATAACGTTAGTTCATCAGGTCAAAAAGATTTTGTCCCATGCTGAACTTGGCAACATTTCTTGCTTTAATCGTTAATGTTTTGCCAGTCTGAGGGTTTCTGCCAGGGCGGGCTTTTCTGCGAACTTTCTTCCAGGTACCAAAACCAACCAAACGGACTTCCTTTCCCTTCTTCAATGAACCGCTGATTGATTCAAACGTGGAATCAAGCATCGCCATAACCTTGGTCTTGGGCATTTTGGTCTGCTTAGCAACATGGTTACACAATTCCTGTTTATTCATTTACTTCACCTCCTTGTAGCTCTTGCTTACTCTGAAAGTATTTTAACAAAGCACTTTGATGGATGTCAAGCCGCATCAGGCATTCCGACAAACGCTCCAAACATTACTTAAGCGTAATGCACTGCACCGGACAAGCCTCAACACATTCTCCCCGACCGTCACAATCACCAGGTCTAACCAGTTTAGCCAAGTCATCAACCATTTCCAACGCTTTGGTCGAACAAACATCAACACAAATCCCGCAACCCGTGCACTGCCCCTCATCAATCACCGCTTTTTGACCATCAGCCAATTAACTCACCCCCTTCTTAACATGTATGTCCATCATTTTCTTATCCATTTCCTCCAGCTTTCTGCCAGCCAAAGGATAAAACCAGATCAAAATAAAAGCCAGCGCTAAGGCCATGAGCGGAAGTCCGGCAATTAAGAACCTTAAACCAGTTAGCAAGGACCGGGTTTGCGTATACACATAAGGATTGTAGCCAGCCAGGACAAAAACCAGCCCCATGCTCAAGGCTTCCAGGGCAATCGCAAAACGAGTGATAAAAGCATTGGCGCCAAAAAACATGCCTTCGCGCCTGGTGCCGGTTACCGTTTCATCTTCATCGATCACATCAGCAATCATAAGGTCCACCACCAGGATAAAACCAGACAAGCCAATACCGATCATAAAGGCAGTCAGTAAAGTACCAATAAAATTTCCCACAAAAAAAAGTGGGACCAGGGCCACAGCCAGGACAAGAATGGCAGCCATATAGGAGCGCTTGACGCCAAACTTGACCGCTATTCTTTCCCAGACATAGAGCATGGGGATAGCGGTTAAAAAGGCCGCGGCTAAGATGGCAGCGGTCCCCGGCGCCCCCTCATCCAGGATATACTTGGCAAAGAAGGGAATCGTAGCCAATATAATAGTAAAAGAATATTGCACAAAAAGATTAGAAAAAACAAAAGTCAGGAAAGAGCGATTTTTCAAAGTGGCTTTGAAAGACGCCCAGAGCGGTAGCTGCTTCTCCTGGCTAAATTCCAGATGTTCGTGGCTGCCCCACAACGCGATCAACAAAGAGACTGAAATAATTACTCCAAAAATCGCTCCCATCCAGGCCCAACCAAGACTGCCGTAAATCAACGGCGGCACAGCAATCCCCAAAACCAGTCCAATCATGCCAAAACTCTGGCGATAAGCATTGACCCGGGAACGTTCTTTAAGGCTGGGAAACATCTCAGGAAAAAGCGAGGCCCAGTTTAAAATGGTTACTGTATAAAAACCGTCAAAGAGACAAATAAAACCGACAAAATAAGCAAACAGCAGCATGGTTTGGCTATAATTAGTAAAGGGTGGCGTCCAGAGCAGAAAATAGGCCAGGCCAAAGGGCACAGCTCCCAGCGCTATGTAGGGAATCCGCCTGCCCCAGCGGGAATGGGTGTGATCGGAAATATAGCCAGCCAGGGGATCGTTAATCGCGTTCCAGACAGCATAGATCAGCATGCCAATGGCCGCTAGATACGCTGGCAGCTTCACCACATCAACGTAAAAGAATATAATATAGGTAGAGAAAGCCTGGTATGAGAGCGCAGTGGCAACCGCGCCAAAGCTGTAAGCTATTTTTCCGGGTTTCTTCACTAAAACTCGACTACCTTTCTAGCCATGGGTGGATCAAAGATTGATCGCTTCTGTCGGACACTGATCAGATATTTCCTCAATATTGCAAGTTTCACTTTCTTGCTTTAAAACAATTGCCCGACCATCAGAGTCCCAGGCAAATACCTCGGGACAGAGCTCAATACACACGCCGCAGCCGGAACACAAGGCCTGATCAATTTTAATACTCATAACATATCCTCCTTAAACCGCTAAAGCCCTAATAATTTCTTGATCTTCGTTTTATCGAACCCGACCACGATCTGGCCATCAATATCTAACACTGGCACACCCATCTGCCCTGATTTGGAGATCATCTCTTGAGCGGCTGACTGGTTAGCCGCCACATCAATATCTTCGAATTGAATATTATTTTCTGTTAAAAATTGCTTGGCCATTTTACAGTAGGGACAAGTTGGGGTGGAATAAATTGTTATATTTGCCATTAGCTTGCCTCCCTATTTATAACCGACCCTCATCAAGCAATTTTTGTTTATCACGCAGGCGATCACAATCCTCACAGTTTACCGGATCAAAAACTGGCTCCTTGCAAACCGCGCAGGTCAGAATGTTTTTTCCTTTATAATTTTGCAATGACAATTGACTAAAACAGCTCGGACAGGTCAGCCGCTCCTTGAGCTTGGTTTGCTCAGGAACATCTATTTTGGATTCACAAACAGGGCATTCAAAAATAGCCATAAATTTTACGCCTCGCTTAATTCTTTGAGTAATTCATCCCCGTCCAGACCATGGACTTCCGCAGCCTGGCCAATTGTTTCGCCATTTGCAATCACACAGCCTAAACAATGCATGCCTTTGGACATTAAAATCGGCGCAATCTGCGGTTTTAATTTCAATGCCTCGGCAATGGTCATATCCTTTTTTATTTGTTTTCCCACCATCAATTCCACCTCTAGCTAATATTCTACCAGATTCTCTCTTAAGTTGGAAGAAACTTGATTGCTTGCTAATTTTGTGCTACTTTTATAGCAAAAGGTGTTACTATGAAATCGTCCCGTTTTGGCGTTTCTATGAAAGAAGGTCTCTTGACCGAACTGGACAGCTATATTTCTCAGAAAGGTTATGCTAATCGCTCTGAAGCGATACGTGATTTTATCCGTGACCATCTGGCGCACGAAAAGGCTGCGGCAACAAATCAGGATGTGGTCGGCACCCTGACCATGGTATTCAACCATGACAAAAGAAACTTGGCAGAAAAATTGACTACTCATCAGCACAGCGAACCGGGCTTAGTCATTTCTTCAACCCACATTCACTTAGATAAACATGATTGCCTTGAGGTGATCATTCTAAAAGGCAAGGCAAAAGCTGTCCGGACAATGGCAGATACCCTGTCAACCGCCAGGGGCGTACTTCACTCAAAATTGATCCTGTTACCGCAAAAATAAAGGGGGAAACATGCATTTGCCAGATGGTTTTATCAATCCAAATCTAGCCAGCGGCTTTGGTTTTGCCGCGGTTGGCGCGATCGTTTTTGCGATCAATAAAGTAAAACAGGCCGTAACTGAACCGACAGCCCAAGCAGCCCTAGCCGGCGTTGGCAACACTGTCAGATCGATCAGCGGCAAGGCAGGAAAGAGTTTGAGCCGCTTTGGCCAGGAATATCTGGTTAAAATGGGATTGGTCTCAGCCTTGGTCTTTGCCGCTCAGATGTTCAATTTCCCGATCGCTTCGGGAACATCCGGCCATTTGATCGGTGGCGTTCTCGCTGCCGTACTTTTGGGTCCTTGGGGTGGTTTTTTAGCCATCACGGCAGTAGTAATGATCCAGGCTTTATTTTATGCTGACGGCGGCTTGCTCGTTCTGGGCACCAATATTATCAACATGGCCCTGATCGGCGCCGTGTTCGGCTACTATACATATAGCGGCCTTAGAAAAAAACTACCTGAGCTGTTGGCGATCGGTCTGGCGGCCTGGTCTTCGGTCTTTTTGGCTGCTTTGGCCTGCTCGATCGAACTCTGGTTTTCTGGCACATACGCCATCGCTCAAGTTCTGCCGGCCATGCTTTCTGTTCATGCAGTCATCGGCATTGCCGAAGCCCTGATCACGATCACCCTGGTGCAGGTTTCAAAAGCTGTAATGGGCTGGGAGGAAGTAAAATGAAAAAATATATATACTATTTTGTCTTGATCGCGTTGATCGCCATTGCCGCATCCTACTTGGCATCCGCTTTCCCGGATGGCCTGGAATTTGTCGCTGAAAAACTGGGTTTTATCTCGGCCGCGGTTGAACACAGCTCGGTCATGACCGACTACACCATGCCCATGCTGGGAGAAACGTCCTTTTCAACAGCTGTTTCCGGGCTCATCGGCGTCGGCCTGTGCTTTGGCGCCTTTTGGGTGATCAGCCGGTCGCTGCCGTTCTCATCCCGCAACTGATCCGGGCTTGACAGATCGATCTGATTGTGAAATAATTCACATATGCTCAAAAGAAACATCCCGGAAAAAACTATTCAAAGATTATTGCTCTATTACCGTTACCTCAATTTCTTAGGCCAGCAGGGAACCAAAAATATTTCATCCAAAAGCCTGGCCGATCTGATGGAGATCAGGGATTCTCAGGTCAGGAAAGACCTCTCCTATTTTGGCCGCCTGGGCAAGCGTGGCTCTGGCTATGACGTAATGGCCCTCAGGGATAAGATCGCTGACATCCTGGGCATTGCTGGCGAAAGCAAGGTCTGCATTGTGGGCATGGGCAGCCTGGGGTCTGCGCTGGCTGCCTACAAAGGCTTCGGCGCGCTAGGCTTTAAGATCGTCTCGGTCTTTGATAATTCAAAGCAGAAGGTCGGCCGCAAGATCCGGGGGCATATTTGCCACGACATTGATAAATTGAACAAGATCGTCCCACGTGATGATATTGATATCGCGATACTGACCGTCCCTGCGGAAGCCGCCAATGAAACCGCCATCAAACTGGAACAAAGCGGCATCAAAGCGATCTTGAATTTTACGCCGGTAAAACTTTCCCTGTCCAAGAAGGTCAAGATCAGCAATGTTGACCTGGCCATGGAGCTTAAAACCCTCAGCTTTTTCATCCGCTAAAAGCCCTTGACAAACTCCGGCCGCTGCGGTATGATACAGTTGCTTGTGATTCATTTCACAAACTAATAGAAGGAGGTGCAGGCGAAGACGAAACAGCCCTGTGGTTTAAGTTTTTTATCTTAAGGAGGAAGCAAATGACTGAACAAGTGATTAATATTGGATGTAAGACCCCCGCTAACGTTGCAGACACGCTTTCTAAAACCACCTGTGTGGCCAAAACCAATGCTGCGGTTTGGCGCCTCTTAATCTTGGGGATTCTGGCTGGCATTTATATTGCCTTTGGCGCAGCGATTGCTACTCTGGTCGCCTCTGACGCAGCTAAGTTTCTCGGTGTGGGCCTGGGCAAGATTTTTACTGGCGCAGTTTTCAGTGTTGGCCTAATGCTGGTTGTTATAGCCGGCGCTGAGCTCTTCACTGGCAATAATCTTATGCTGATGAGCGCGCTTGATGGCCGTGTATCATTCGGCAAAGTTGCCTATAAATGGCTTGTAGTCTATGTGGCAAATTTTATTGGTTCTGTGCTCATGGCATATCTTATTTTGAGCTCTGGTCTATGGAAGGGCGGCAACTTTGCCACTGGCATCACAGCGTTAAACATTGCTAATGCTAAAGTCAATTTAATCTGGAGCGAAGCTTTTATACGTGGCATTCTCTGCAATGTTCTAGTCTGTCTGGCTGTTTGGATGGCTTTAGCTTCACAAAATATTATCGGCCGAATTTGGGCGATCTTTTTCCCAATCATGACTTTCGTCGCGTTAGGCTTTGAACACTGTATCGCAAACATGTATTTTGTTCCTCTAGGAATTTTTCTAAAGGGGACAGAAGCTGCGACAGCTTCCGGCCTAACTCTTACTAATCTAACTTGGAATAGTTTTATCATTAACAACCTAATTCCAGTCACTCTTGGCAACATAATCGGGGGAGCTTTAGTTGTTGGTTTGCTTTATTGGTTAGTCTACGTAAAATCTGAAGCAAAATAAATGCTCAATGCGATCGTTTTAGCTGGGGGACGCAGCAGTCGATTCGGGACTGATAAAGCGTTTGTTAAAGTGGGGGGCTCTACTATAATAGAGTCCCTCCTCTTCCCCCTAAGCCTGATCTTTGAAAAAATAATAGTAGTTACCAACCATGCGGAAAAATTCCAAAAATTTCCGGTTGAGCTGGTAGAAGACCGAATAAAAGGATTAGGCCCCCTGGCGGGCCTGCATTCTGGTCTTCTGGCTTCAGATCAACAAAGAAACTTTGTGGTAGCTTGCGATATGCCGCTTCTGAATCCGAGGCTTATACAATATATATGCTCTGTCCCTTACGGGCAGATTGTAGTTCCAAGAATAAAAGATAAAGTTGAACCATTGCATGCTGTTTATTCTAAGGCCTGCATTCCAATAATCGAAGAACAAATCGCCTCCGGCGATTATAAAATCCAGAATTCTTTTGGGAAAGCTGATGTCTGCTATGTTGAGGAAGAGGCGATAAGAAAGTTTGATCCCAGCCTGACCTCATTTTTAAACATCAATCTCCAAAAAGATCTCAAAAAGATCGTCTCTTGTTTGAA
>JAHIZU010000224.1 GCA_018814265.1 Candidatus Margulisiibacteriota bacterium
ATCTGACCGATATTCATACGAGAAGGCACGCCTAAAGGATTTAAAATTACATCAAGCGGCCTGCCATCCGGCATATATGGCATATCTTCTTCCGGCAATATTCTGGCCACCACACCCTTGTTCCCGTGTCGCCCGGCAAGCTTGTCTCCTACCGAGACTTTTCTCATTTGCGCTAAATAGACACGAACCAGTTCATGCACTCCAGGTGGTAGTTCATCCCCGTTCTCACGCGAAAAAATACGCACTGCAATAACAATCCCACCCTCACCCGGAGGAACCCGCAATGAGGTATCACGCATATCGCGAGCCTTATCGCCAAAAATCGCCCGCAACAGTTTCTCTTCTGCGGGCAGCTCGGTTTCACCCTTTGGCGTTACTTTACCAACCAGAACAACGCCTGGCCCTACCTCTGACCCAGGTGTAATTATCCCTCTTTCATCCAGATTAGCCAGTGCTTCCTCGCCTACGTTAGGGATCTCGCGGGTGATTTCTTCCATCCCCAGCTTGGTCGCCCGGACCTCCACCTCTAAACGCTCGATATGAATTGTGGTAAAAAGATCCTTCTTAACCAGCCGTTCTGAAAGAATAATAGCATCTTCATAGTTGTAGCCTTCCCAGGGCATCATGGCTACCAGCAGATTCCGGCCTAAGGCTAACTCTCCATCAGATGTAGCCGATCCATCGGCAAGGACTTGTCCCTTTTTAACCTGGTCGCCCAGTTTAATTGTCGGCCTTTGGTGGATCAGCGTGTTCTGGTTGCTGCGGCTGAAATTAATTAATTTATAAAGTTCCTTTTTGCCGCCGCTACGTTGAATCACGATCTCTTCAGCTGAGAGCTTTACAACTTTCCCGGAATTTTCCGCCACAACCAGCGTTCGAGAGTCGCTGGCCACTTTAGCTTCAAATCCGGTGCCAACGATCGGTGATTCTGGTTGGAGCAAAGGAACTGATTGTCTTTGCATGTTCGCACCCATCAAGGCGCGGTTAGCGTCGTCGTGCTCAATAAATGGAATCATCGCAGTCGTTATACCGACGATCTGCTCAGGCGCCACACCAATATATTCAACCTCATTTGCCTCAGCGAATATAAAATTGCGTTTGTAGCGAACAGGCACATGCTCTTCAGTTATTTTGCCTTTTTTATCCTGGCGCACATCATAAGAAGCTATCTTGTTAAGATCTTCAAGATCAGCAGTCAAATACACCAGCTTGTTGGTAACGATGCCCTTTTCAACTATGTGATAAGGCGTTTCAATAAAACCAAACTTATTAACACGAGCGTGGGTCGCCAAAGAGCCTATCAGGCCGGCGTTGGGACCTTCGGGAGTTTCGATCGGACAAATCCGGCCATAATGCGAAGGATGAATGTCGCGAACCTCAAAACCAGCCCGTTCACGAGTCAAGCCACCAGGCCCTAAAGCGGAAAGTCTGCGCTTATGAGTCAACTCAGCCAAAGGATTGGTTTGATCCATGAACTGAGAAAGTTGGCTCGAACCGAAAAACTCCTTAATAACCGCTTGGAGAGGACGAATATTGATCAACTGTCCGGGGGAAACAGCTTCATCACCTTTTATCATCATTTGTTCTTTAATAAGTCGCTCAATCCTCGTCAGACCAATCCTGATCTGCCGCTGCAAGAGCTCACCAACCGCGCGCACCCGCCGGTTACCCAAATGATCAATATCATCAGCAATACCTTCGCCAGAATTAATTAATATCAAGTACTTGACCATCGCCAGAATGTCCGCTTTGGTCAGCACAAATGTGTCCTCAGGCACCTTGATCGCCAGCTTGTTGTTCAGTTTATAACGACCGACCCGACCAAGATCATAACGGCGGCTGTTAAAGAATAAATTATTGAGATAGACCTGGGCGCCTTCTTGGGTTACTGGATCGCCCGGCCGCAATTTCTTGTAAACCTCGATCAAGGCCTCATCCTTGGGAAGAATCGGACATTCCTTGAGAGAACGGCGCCGGAACTCACCTTCGGACAGGGCTTGGATAATCTCCTTTTCTGAACAGCCGATTGACGCTAGGAACATGGTAATTGGGATCTTACGCGTACGGTTAATCCGGGTAAAAATCGCTCCAGCCGCATCAGTTTCAATCTCCAGCCAGGCACCGCGATCAGGAATAACGGTGGCGTAATAAAAAGTTTTGCCGACCCGCTCAATCCGTTTTGATTCGCGATAATAAACACCCGGCGACCTTACCAACTGAGAAACGATCACCCTTTCGGCTCCGTTTATGATGAACGTGCCGCGCTCGGTCATCATTGGCAAGTCACCAATGAAAACATGCTGCGATTTTATCTCCTTACTCTGGCGGTTGAGCAGACGCGCCTCAACTTTTA
>JAHIZU010000225.1 GCA_018814265.1 Candidatus Margulisiibacteriota bacterium
ATAAACGATTTTCTTGGGCTTTATTTCCCTGATCTTTTTAAGAACTTTCTTATTAACCCCGGGTCGCGGAGGGTCTAGAATAATGGTTTCGAACTTGCCTTCCAGGGATTTGATAATATTTTCCACCCGGCCGGCCATGGCTGAGAAGTTTATAATGTTGTTAAGCCCTGCGTTAGATTTTGACAGCTCAACCGCGGCCTGGTTTTCCTCCACCCCGATGACTTCTTTGACCTGATTGGCCAGAGAAAGACCAATGCTGCCAGTGCCGGCGTAGAGATCAAGCAGGGCCTCATCCCCTTGCAGCGCGGCAAAATCCTTGACGATCTCCAACAGTTTTTCTGCTTGATGTGGGTTTGTTTGGAAAAACGATTGGACCGGTATCTTGAATTTTAATCCTGCCAGAGATTCCAAGTAATAATCCTGGCCAAAGGTTTTCTGAATGTCGCCGTAAGACCGATCAGCTGGCGAGAGATTAATGCTCCAGGTGACCCCCTGGACCAGATCCTGGGTCTTTTCCCAAAGCTCTTCGAGCGGGAACACGCCCTGGTCAGAGGTTAGAATGTTAAGGATGGTGTTCTCGATATTTTTGCCTTCTCGGATCACTACATGGCGCATCGGCCCCCTGGTCTTATCAGGCAAGGCATACCGATAGCCTTTAAGCTTTTTCCAGGAGACGAAATAGCGCAGGCGATTCAGGATCTTGTTGCTATGCTCAGACATCAACCAGCATTTTTCAATATTAATCACGTCAAATTTGCCCGCTTTAAGGCCTAGGGTGTAGTTGGGGCCAAAAGCAAAGTCCATGCGGTTGCGGTAAAAGTAGATTTCTGGCGAGGGGATGATGGGAAAGCAATCACCGAAGAATTCCCTGACACTTGCCTCCTTATTTTTTAGCTGTTCTTCATAAGGGATATCTTGTAGCTTACAGCCGCCGCACTGGCCAAAATGCTGGCACTGGGGTATCATAGAAAAAAGTTTATTATTCCCGCGCTGGCTGCCCAGAGGATCAAAGAGGCTATGGTGGTGCCAATTGTTGCGCAGATGAAGGTCGGAATCCAGGGCAGGCCTAAAAGATAGGCAGCGATTGTCCCGGTCCAAACCCCGGTGCCAGGAAAAGGGATAGCGATAAATAGAGTTAAGCCGACAAGTTCAAAATCTTCAATTATTTTGCTTTTGCTTCTAGTCCGGGCAAATAGCCATTCAAAGAATTTATCAAAGAACTCGATCTTTCTTAACTTGCCGACAGCTATTTTTAGAAACCACAGGATTGGGAAAACAGGTAGAATGCTGCCCAGAACACAGAGGATCAAAGTTGTGACAACTGGCAGTTTAAAAAGGAGCAGGGCAATGGGCACAGCGCCTCGGACCTCAATTACAGGGGTAGCTGAAACAAGAAAGACAATCAGCTCGTTAGGAAGACCTCGAAGTAGATCAACCAGCCACACTTACTTCTTCAGCCAGTGCATCATGGCGCGCAATTCACCGCCAACTTTTTCAATCTGGTGGTCTTTGTCTTTGGCGCGTAGAGCGTTGAAATTGGCACAGCCTTCTTTGTTCTCTTTGAGCCACTCACGGGCAAAGGCGCCTGATTGGATGCGCTTTAAAACTTTTTCCATGCGCTTTTTGGCCTTTTCGTCGATGATCTTGGGGCCAACGGTCAGATCGCCGTACTCGGCAGTATTACTAATGGCCTTTCTCATGCCCAGCAGACCTTGCTTGTAGATCAAATCAACGATCAGTTTTAATTCGTGCACGCATTCAAAATAGGCCATTTCCGGCTGATAACCAGCCTCGACCAATGTTTCAAAGCCAGCCTTGACCAGGGCAGTTGTGCCGCCGCACAGCACCACTTGTTCGCCAAATAGATCAGTTTCCACTTCTTCTTTGAAAGTTGTTTCAAATACTCCCGCGCGGGTGCCGCCGATCCCTTTAGCATAGGCCAGGGCGGTTTCTTTGGCCGTGCCGCTGGCATCTTGATAAACAGCGATCAATGAAGGCACGCCAGCTCCGTCAACGTAGGTTTGCCTGACCATGGTTCCTGGTCCCTTTGGCGCGACCATGACCACGTCAATATCCTTAGTTGGTTTGATAGCCTTAAAATGAATGTTAAAACCATGAGAGAACATCAAGGTTTTGCCTTTTTTCATGTTCTTCTTTATCGATTCCTTATAAATCTTGCCTTGGATCTCATCTGGAATAAGGATTTGAATGATATCACCGCGCTTGGAAGCTTCAGCGGCTGACATGACTTCAAAACCAGCTTCCTGGGCATTTTTCCAATTGGGGGTTCCTTCAACCTCAGCAATAATTACATGCAGCCCACTATCTTTTAAATTTTGGGCTTGGGCGCCCCCCTGGTTCCCAAACCCGATGATCGCGATCGTCTTTCCCCTCAACAGTTCTATGTTCGCATCCTTGTCATAATAAACCTTAGCCATTTTTGTTCCTCCTTGATGAAATTCCCTTGGTAAATTGTCGATATATATTATAGCAGGATAGTGATGTTGCGTAAACTCTGGGTGGCACATAGATCTAGGATTGTTTGTTAAAGGAGGGAGAATAGATGGGAAACGAAGGCGTATCTCTGATCCAAACACCAACTAGCCCTAACCAATTTGTTGGTAATAGGCAAGAGACCTGGGAGCTAATATCAACGGATTATAGAGAGGCAAAGATGACAGATAAGATGTTGCAACACGTATCGCATAAAGGATATGCGGGGGCGGAATCCAAAGATACGCTTTATTTGGCATATAAGGTTAGAATAAAAGATAACAGAGGAAGGTTTATACCATCAATTTTATTTTTTGAAATTTCAAAACACACATATAGGGTAGGTTGTCACAACGCATCAGTAACATATCTTTCCTTATCTGGGAAACAACAAATATGGAAATCTAACATTGGCCATTTCCCGATCGGAAGAGCCGACGGCATCCTGGAACCGGGAAAACTAGATCGGATCATCGCATATGCCTGGAGCGGCCCATATAATGTGCTTAATTGGTTCCATACAAGTATGCTTGGCCCTGCAAATCGCTTTAGGAAAAAATAAAGGCTTTGGCCAAGATAATTACGCATCTCCGCCCCGCTGGAGGGCGATCTTGCCGGATTTATTTCTTTTTACGCAGCAGTTCTAAATCAACCTTATCTTGTGGGCGAGATAGGGCTTTTTTATTCTTGATCAATTCATTGCGGCCAATAAAATAAACTTTAATTTCACCGTATTCCCCCGCCTTCTTATGCTGCCAGACTTCCTTAAAGGTGCATCCTTCCACTGAGGTTAATAGATCAATTCTTACAGGATCATAACCTAATTGGACAACCTGTTTCTCTTTAGTGAAATCATTTGCGGAAAGTTTTAAAGTGCCGAAGCCGAAATCTTTGAGCGCTTTGATTATCTTGGCGCCGTTTTTCGTGCTTGCTTCGATCAAGATATCCATGTCTTTGGTGTAGCGGGGTTGGGCATGAAAAGCCAGTGCATAGGCTCCAACGATGCAGAATTTAACTTTGTGTTTGTTGAATGATCTTAATAGTTCTTCGTAGTCTGGTTCCAGCCGCATGTTGTTCCCCTTTGATTTTTAAGAAATTTTCCCGCAAAAATTGGACAACATCAAGCCTTTCTGAGGGAGACATTCGGGCGTAATCTTTGCGATCGGCATTCTCAGCGTCTTTAAATGATCTAAAAATCTTTGCCCAAAATTTTTTCATTTATTCTTTGCCGCCCGCGGCAACGAAAGTATTATAGCAGGCGAGCGGATTCAGGTAAAGAGCGTGTCTTGGGTCATCTAAAATGTAACCGA
>JAHIZU010000226.1 GCA_018814265.1 Candidatus Margulisiibacteriota bacterium
AATCGGCACCAGGCCAAGGATCGTGGTTGAGCTGGTCATCAGAATGGGCCGCAGCCTTACCCGCCCCGCTTCCAGCACTGCTTCGCGCAGCGCGATACCGCGGTGCCGTAGGATGTTAGTGTAGTCGACCAGCACGATGGTGTTCTTGACCGCGACCCCAGTTACCAGGATCAGGCCTATAAAAGCCATAACCCCAAAGGGAGCTCCGGTTAAAAAGAGCGCCCAGACAACTCCGGCCAGCGCAAAAGGAACCGCAAACATGATGATGAAAGGATCCATCAGCGATTCAAACTGCGCCACCATGACCAGATAGATCAGGATCAGGCCGAGCAATAAAGAAATGGTCAGAGACCGGAAGCTTTCGTTGATCTGTTCAGCACTGCCCGCGATCTTAATGGTCACATCCGCCGGCAACGGTGTATTCCTGACGATCCGGCGCACGTCGGCAATAACATCGCCAAACGCCCGGCCAAAGTAGTCCGCCTGGATCATCACGATGCGCTGCTGGTTCTTGCGCTCAATGACCTGCGGACCGCGGGAGAGCGCCACAGAGGCGATATTGCCCAGGGTGATGTTGCTGCCGGTGCGGTTGGTCACGTAGATGTTCTTGATGTCTTCCAGACTCTTGCGGCCTTCCTGTTTCAAGCGGACAAAAACGTCGTATTCGTCCCCGCCCTCGCGGTACTTGGTGGCGGTAGTGCCATAAAGGCTCGAGCGCGCGGCCATAGCGATCTCGTAGACCGAAAGCCCCAGAGCCGCGGCTTTTTCGCGGTCGATATTAAAGGCATATTCCGGATTGGCTTTTTCGCGCGAGATCGAGGGATCAACCACTCCGCGCACGCCGACCACTTCTTTATAAAGGCGGTCGGTCACCTGGTCGATGAAGTTGAAATCCGAACCGTAGATCTCGATGGTCACCGGCTTGCCTCCTCCGGCCAGGGCATTGGCGCCCATGGATCCGAAATTGATCGACTTGACCCCCGGCGTGGCATAGACCTCCGCCGCCACCACCCGCTCCAACTCCCGCAAGCCGCGCTTGCGCTGGCTTAAAGGCACAACCTTGATATTGAGCGTGCCGATATTGGGACCGGACTGGCTGCCAAAGCTTAAGCCCCCGCTGATGCCGGCGCGGATCATGATGTACTGGATCTCCGGGATCTTTTCCAGCAGGCGCGCCTCGATCTGCTTCATCGCGGCTGCGGTTTCGTCCCAGCGCGTGCCGGCCGGCATCTCCAGGGTAGCCTGGATCTGGCCGGTATCCTGTTCCGGAAAAAACTCCGTGCCGGTAAAGCGGAAGAGCGCCAGGCTCAGAAAAAAGAACAAGGCTAGCCCGCCGATCACTTTTCTTTTGTTGCCGATCGCCCAGGCAAGCAGCTGTTTGTAAGAGTTCTCGACCGCCACAAAGAGGGCTTCGCTGCGGTCGTGGAAAGCAGTGATCCAGCGGTGGTTATTCTGTTTGATCACCCGGCCAACCAGCAGCTTATCGCAGAGCATCGGCGTCAGCATCATGGCGGTGAAGAAGGACATGCTGATAACAACAATGGTAATGACCGAGAGCTGGCCGAAAAAGATGCCCATGAAGCCCTGGATCAAAAGCAGCGGCACAAAGATGATCGCGTTGGTAATGGTCGAGGCCAGGACCGCGCCAAAGACCTCGCTGGCGCCGGCCACAGCCGCATCCTTTTCGCCGTGCTCATTATGGCGTTCGATATTCTCCAGCACGACAATGGCGTCATCCACCACCACGCCGATCGAGATGATGATCGAGGCCAGAGAAATAATGTTGATGGAAGCGCCGCCGAAGAACATGTAAATAAAAGCCGCCAGGATCGAGAACGGGATCGCCATAGCGATGATGAAGGATCCGCGCAGGTTGCGCAGGAAGAAAAGGACTGTCAGCGCCACAAAGAAAAAGGCCCACATCAGGGTCGTGGAAAGCTCGGTGATCTGCCTGACGATCCACTCGGATGTGTCGGAAACAATGGTGATCTCAACGTCCGGCGGCAGATCGGGCTTTAGTTTCTCCAGCGCTTGGCGGATGGCAGACACAACCTGTACGGTGTTGGAGCCGGACTGCTTCTGCACCATCAGGGTCACGCCCGGCTTTTTATTGACCTCGGTCAGGTTATCCTGCTCTTTAAAATCATCCTTAACATCGGCCACGTCCGAGACAAAGATATCGCGATTATTGTAACTGCCGACAATGGTGCGGCCGATCTGCGCCACGCTGGTAAATTCACCCGGGATGCGGATGCTGTAATCCAGCGCGCCGGATTTCAGGCTGCCGGCCGGAATTGAAAGATTGGCAGCCTGCAGCGCCCCGATAACCCGGCTGATCGAAAGATGATAGGCTTCAAGGCGCTGGCGGTCAACCTCAACATTGATCTGGCGCTTAAGCCCGCCTGAAACAATGACCGTGCCCACCCCCTGGATGCGCTTAAGCGCCGGTGAGATGGTTTTGTCACCTATCTCGTAAAGCCTGCTGTACGACTTATCAGAAGAAATCCCAAAAGTCAAAACCGGGATCTGGGAAGTATCGAACTTATAGATGGTTGAAGGCTGGATATCATTGGGCAGTTTGCTGCGGACCTGGTCCATCTTGTCGCGCACGTCTGCCGAGGCCGCGTCAAGGTTTGTCCCCCATTTAAAAGAGATGGTTACGATTGAATAATTTTCCTGACTGTCAGAAACAATCTTATCAATATTGGGGACGGTCGCGATCCCGTCTTCAATTACCTTGGACACGGTTATCTCTATATCCTCAGCGCTGGCGCCCGGATATGGGGTGATGATTGTCAGGGTCGGGATCTCAATATTGGGCAGGAAATCAAGCGGCAGGCGGGTAAGGCTGAACACGCCCAGGATAAGAACAACCGCAAAAATTGCCAGCGTAAAAAGCGGCCGCCTGATAAAAAATGCGATCATTGACCGGTTGTCTCCTTGATCTTTGAGCCGTCTTCCACAATGCGCTGGCCAACAATTATTACGCTATCGCTCTCCGTCAAGCCGGAAAGTACTTCCACTATATCTCCCTGCTGCATACCCAGGGTCACCGGTTTTCTTACCGCGGCGCCGTTCTGGGAAACAAAAACATACTTATCGGTTTCGCCCAGCACCGCGTCAAGCGGCAGGGTCAGGACATTGCGTTTATTTTGCAGGATCAGGTCAACTTTGGCAAACATGCCGGGCTTAATCCGGTGTCTTGAATTGGGCAGGATTATCTCCACCTGAGTGGTGCGGGTTAACGGATCAATTACTGGACGGATATTGTTGACCTGGCCGCGGAAAATTTCATTGGGATAGGCGTCAAGCCGGATCTCGGCTAAAGTCCCCTTTTTTACCAAACGATAGTCCTTTTCCGAAACATCCGCATAGATCTTAACATTATTAATACCATAAATGACAAAAACCGCGTTCGGCGAACCGGAGGAACTTCCAACTTGTTCACCAATCTTAACCAGCTTCATGCCGACCAAGCCGCTGACCGGCGCGCGCACGATCATATCCTCATAGATTTCGCTTTCAGCTGAAATTCCCTTAACAAAAGCCAGCAGTCTAGCGCCTTTTTCAACATAATCGCCCTCGTCCACAAAGATCTCTTCGACCCGGCTGGTTGTGCGCGGCTTAACATTGACTTCTGTCTCAGCCTTGATGTCGCCGGTCAGGGTTACTTTATATTCAATATCACCAAGTTTGGGATTTGTGACAATAACCGGGATAACGCGTTCTTCAAGCGCTTTTTTCGGGCCGGCAATTTTATAGATGATCCTAAAGGCCGCCAGACAAACGATCAGTATCAATATCCCTGTGATTATTCTTTTCAAAGTCATTTCAAGAATGCCTCCTTTTCCTGCTTTAAGGCGCTGATCAATTTATGGATGATCTCGCCCAGTACCGCCCGGTCTTCAACCGTGATCTTATTGATAATAAATCTCATCTTTTTCTGTTTCAGCTCCTTCACTTTATTAAGGACTCTTTTGCCCTTGGCTGTCAGGGAAATCCGCACAACGCGGCGGTCCTGCGAATCCCCGCTCCTGATCAAATACCCCTGCTTGACCAGGCGCTCGACCATGGCGGTCATATTTCCTACCGTAACCCCAAGTTCCTCTGCTAAATCGGTCATTTTGGGGCTGCTTTTTTGGTAAATGTAGGTCATGACAATAAATTGCTGGATGGTAATGTCAGCGTCATGCAGATGCAGGGATCCGGAAGAAAAGAAAGTCCGGTGCGCCAGACGCAGCAACTCTTCAAACTCTTTCGAAACCGTCTCCAGGCCGGGTTTTTGCACAGCTCACCTCAGAATTAGTATACCTATTGAATATTTTAATATGTAAACTAATTCCTGTCAAGCCCGGTTTACCCCGGCTTCCAGGGCGGGAATAGGCGGCAGTTGGCGAGCCTGCCTGCCCTGCCTGCCGGCAGGCAGGGCAGCGCAATTTTTCTGTTACACAACAAGTGCTGGATAATGTTGTATAATAGGCCCAACGAACAAAGGAGGCACATCATGAACCTTTTTCTATTTTTCTTTACAATTGTAGTTTCATTTTTAGCAGTGAGGATTGGGGCCGCGGCCTTTGAATTGACCGGCATGGAAAGGGACCAGTCTCGTTTCCAGTCGCTGTCCTGTTTTTCCGGCACGGGTTTTACGACCTCAGAAGCAGAATTAATCACCAGCCACCCGCAGCGCAGAAAGATTGCCGGCTACCTGATGATCCTGGGCAACGCCGGCTTGGTCACATTGATCGCAACCTTTGCCAACACAATGAGGCCAGTAGATATAATTGATCAGTTTAAATTTTTTGCCATCCCGCTTCCTATCCCTGCCCACCTCTCCCCTTACATAAATTTGCTGGTCATCGTAGTTGGGATTTTTGCGCTGGTCAAACTCTTTACCCGTTCACACATCATTGACCGCTTCACCGCGAGGGCAAAAGAGAAAATGATCGAAAAGAAGATCGTCAAGGAAGAAAAAGTTACAGAATTACTGTTTACCCACGAAGGCTACGGCGTTTCCCAATTCGACGTCCATCC
>JAHIZU010000227.1 GCA_018814265.1 Candidatus Margulisiibacteriota bacterium
GGTCTGCTTCCTCCCCTCCAGCACTTTCTAGAAAGCAACTAAAGTATGAGAAAGTGCTGGACCCAAAAGCAGGGCCAATTATAGCATAAAAATCTGTAAATTTCTACGGGCCCTTCCCGAATCCTCACCCCAACTGGCAGATTTATTGTTTATTAATTGGCTAATGCCCCGAATCCTCACCCCAATTAGCAGGTTTATTGTTTATTGAATGGCTAATGCCCCTCTCCATTTAAAATGGAGAGGGGTCGGGTTTGTGGTTTACTTTAATTAACAAGTTAACCCTTCTCCATCCCCGATGGAGAAGGGGAAAAAGAATAGAATACACAATTTTTCAAAGAATCGGGATGAGGATTATTAGCGAGAGAACGGTTAGCAGGCTAATCACCGCCCCCAGCTTTAAGCTTAGCGGGCTATAAACAAACCTCACCTGATGTTGGCCAGGCTCAAGCTTAACTGAGCGAAAATATTTTGCCTCCCTGTCGATCTTCGTCCGCCGGCCATCAACATAAACCTGCCAGCCAGGATAATACGCATCGCTTAAGAACAAACGGCCTGGCTCATTCAATTTTGCCGAGATAATTATCTCATTTGGAGAATACTTGCTGGTCTCAACCCGGGTCCAGCGCGATTCCGGGCCCTTATTACCGTATAGAACATATGCTCTGGGCAGCACATTTTGATTCTCATATAAATAGACTTCCAAGCCATACTTCTTCTTGTGCCTTAACAATTTTAGAAAAGGCGACCTGAGGCTTTCGCTTGCGGCAATATATCTCACATTATATCGCGATAAAAACCTTAAATTTTTCATCAGCTTATCTTTCTTAAAGCTCTGACGATAAAATTCAAACAGCCCCATTGGCTTGATCGATTCATAGCCGTAGAAATCAAAGAAGTAATAAGGAATATGCCAGTTAGCCGTCAGATTATCCCTGGTCTCAAGCAGCGCGTCATCATAATCTTTGCCCAGGATAAGGCGATTTTCTTTTTCCAGCTCCGGCGTATAAAAGAAGCGATAAAGGCCCTTGTCCTGCTGAAGAATTTGATAATTTTCCGGAACCTGGCTAAAAACCCGGGCGGAAACCGGCACAGCGATCGTTGAGCTATTTGAGAAAAGGTCAGCCGCGACCAGCAGGACAACTAAAGCGGCAAAAAGGGTCTTTTTTATCCTCCCCTGATAAGCCATGAGCAAAAGCAGGGAAAAGGCAAATAAATAGACGATAACAAAGAAAAAGCTGAGCAGATTAAATTCAATAATACTGGCCAGCAGATCAAAAAAGTATTGAGGCATGTTAGTTGAGTAATTTTTGGCCAGGAAAACAAATAATTCATTGCGTAAAAAGTAGAGCAAGAGGAATAGCAAGGACAGAACGCTTAAGCCCAGCCAAAGCACGCGCAGTAAGCGCCGCAGTCTTTCCTTATTATGATCAAAAGCAGACAGCAGTTGATCAAAACCCATGGCCGAAAGTATTACCAGGCAAAAAGTGACCAAAAACAGATATTTAACTGGGTATCGGATCATGGAGATACCAGGGATAAAATAAACAAGATGATAAAGCGGCGTATATTTGCCAAAAGCCAGCAAGAGCGCCACTAGCGACGTGATCAAAAAGAATTTAGCCAGCTTTTTGTTCTTGTCAAAGGCCAGAAAAACAAAGACCAGCGGCAAAATTCCCAGATAAGGCGAGATCAGCCAATCCTGGAATCCTTTGCCGATCAAGGTTTCTGTAAAACCGCCAAACTGGGCTGGATTACCAAAGAAATAAGGGAAAATAAAATTGATCAGCTCCCTGGGCGGAAAAGAGCGGAAGGTTACAATGTCATAGGCAGTTCGCGCTACCCTGTCGGAATACTTAGCCAGCTCCAAAAAGGGTAAAAGCTGAATTGCCACCAACCCTAAGGTAATCAAACCTGCCTGCCCCAGGCCTAATACACTTCTGCCAAAAGCCCGCCAGGAACCGGCAAACACCGCGCCATACGCTACCAGGAAAATTAGCGTGACATAGATTATGGTCGGCTCACCGCCCAGGAATTGGAGGGCCAGGAGAATCGCTAAAACAACAACATTATGTAGGGACAACCCTTGTGGTTGTCCGTTATTTCGGACAGGGACAAGCCCTGTCCCTACATTTATGGATTTATCAAAGAAGATGAGCACCAACGGCAGCCAGATCACCGACGACAAAGAAGTGTTCATGTTCGAGACGGAAAGCAAATAGCCGGAAAAAGCAAAGATCAGTCCGCCGGCAAATGAGGCTTCTAATCTTAGCTTAAAATAGCGCAGCAGAAGATACATGAAACAAGCCGCCAGGAAATAATGCAGGATGATATAGTAATTAAAAGCCAGGTTAAACGGCAGCAAATAATAAATTAGCGTCAAGGGATAAAAGAAACCGATTTGCAATGTGGCCAGCAGCGGGAACCCACAGAAGATATAGGGATTCCAGAGCGGCAAGCTGCCAGCCTTTACCTGCTCGACCATAAGATATCTTAAGGGATAAAAATAACGCGAAAGGTCTTTGAAGGCAAAGATCTGGTCAGCGGTCAGGAAGCGGGAGAAAAATAGCAAAACCAATCCCAGAAAACCGATAAACACAAGGAAATCCTGCCGATCTATTTTCATCATTTACATTATATCACGGGCTAGTAATGCGGATAAGAGATATCTTATTAATATGCTTTACCACTTTTTTTTTCTTCTTTTTACTTTTTGTCTTGATACAAAAAGTAACAAAAAAATCAAGTGCCTTCTAGGGTACGCTCACTCCGCTTTCCTCGACTCATCCGCCTGCGGCGGACTCGCTCGGAATTTGCTACGTTCGCTCGTGTTTTGCGTTTAATATTGATTAATGAAGAAGGCACCTTAAATATATTGGTTTGTTGTGAAAATATAATTAATAGCTCCTTGCGAGCCGCTGTTCGAGGCTGCGAGGCCTGACGAGCAGCCGAGTTCGGCGAGCAAAAGAGGGGGTTACATAAGGGGGAAACATCCCCCTTATGCAGTTTTTTGGTTACTTTTTTGCTGCCAAAAAAGTAACCGGGGTAAAAAAGCGAATTGAACATAATTCCTGGATTAATCGTGCTAGGGGCAGAGCCCCTGCATCACCTAATTGAACTTAATAATAATGAGGAAAAGAATCTTAATCAACAATGGTCAACTTAAACTTACCAAGCAGCCGACTTTCGTCTCTGGCCGTAATCGTACCAACATAGATGGCGTTGCCAGCCAGCAGTCCCTGATCGGTCCTGCCGTCCCAGGTGATCTTATTGATGCCAGCAGAACCGCCTTCAGTGCCAGCAGCAAAGTTCAATCTCTTGACCCTTAAGCCGCCAACACCAACAATATAGATCTCAATGTTAGCGTCGGAGGAAAGCTGATATTGGACGTAGACCGTGCCCTGGGCGCGGATGCTAAAGGGGCTGGGCCAGGTCAATGGCACGCCGATCAGGCGTGTCGGACCGCCCATGACCTCGACAGTAGCCAGCACTGTTGACGTGGTCTGGATGCCCTGGGTGCCGCTGCTCTTAGCAGTGACCTGCAAGGTATGTTCTCCTTCAGCCAGTTTATCCTGCTCGGTCAACTGATATGTTAGGTTAAAGGCTTTCAGATCGCCGGCAATTGTTGACTGGGCAACCATATTATCTGCGGCGTTCAAGACCGGGGTTTTTGAAGCCGCGGTTCCCGGATCAAGAACTATTGTGTAGTCGCTGATATTATTAGAAACAGCATACGGCTCTTCAATTGAGATCTTGGCCTCAACCTTAGGTGTTGGCGAAACTACGAATTTTTGGCCGGCTTTCAAGGCAGCCGGCTGATACAAGCGGTTGCCAAACCAGATCTTGATCTTTGGCCCCGCCTCCTGGCCAATGCCTGGTGGTGGTGGAAAGGGATTTGCTCCCTTGAGAAGGGTCAAAACCGGAGCAGTATCAAAGCCCTTGCCTGAGATAGTAAAAGAAACCGGCATAGCGCCGTAGCCACTGTTGGGATCAGCAGGGTTATCATTAGGAATTCCAGCATAGTAAGTCGCCCCAACATCAAGGCTGGTCATCCCCAGGCTATAGGTATTAAGCATATAGCCGCTGGCGCTGATCAAAGCCATGGAATATTTGCCGCTATTGCGCTCATCATCGCTTTTATAAAAATAAACATAGCGGCCATTAGCGCTGGCGCCATCAGTGGCCGGATCAACTGAACCAATGATCCAGTAAATCGGCCAAAATGCAGCAACAGCTGCGCCAACTAATAAAGAGACTATTAAAGCTATGAAACCAAGTTTTCTCATTTAGATTCCTAAAAAGGTAATGTTAACATCCTCCGTAGTAAAGACCTGATACCCAACTCCCGGGTCGATGGCAAAATCGTCTGCGCCGGCTACGAGGTTTCCGTCACCGTCAAAGGTCACGCCAACTGCCTGGCCAGCCGCTGGATCCCATTTACTGATCGCGGTCACAACAACTTTGTCAGCTTTGCCATTAATGTAAGCAGCCAGCTCAGACACTTTATAGATCGCTCCATCGCTCAATGTACGAGCTGGAATGGCAATTGAGTTAACAATGAGTTTATCCGCTTGAGTTGCCTTCAAGTCAAAGGTAAAAGTGCCGCCGCCGCCAATCCCCCCACCCAAGGTAGCATATTTACCCACGGCATCAACAACTGATTCACCTGGCCCTGAAATGTCCCTCACCGGACCTGTCAGCAAAGTTCCGGGTGTTGAACCATAATAATTTGTTTTCTGGCTGCGAAGGTAATAAGTCCCCGCAGTATAATAATCACCGCTAACACTAGCTGAATCAGCGGAAAACTTCTTCTGCCCGCCCGTTGGGTCATCTACATCAGAAAAAGCAGAACTTTTACTTATCTCAAGCTGAGAACTTCTTATTTCTGTTTGGCCATTATCAATTGCCGCAATGCCCAAAGTTAAAACCAATGAAGCCCCTGTCCGTTGAAGAGCTTCGCTATTGACCTTTACTCCAACACCCTGAGGCACATCGGCAAGATACTTTGTCCAGGAAGTAATGGGCCAGTCAACTTTTGGATCGGTTTCAAGCCAGGTAATTGTTTTGATGTCACTTTTTGCGTAATATTTTCCTTGCGCAATAGTTCCGTCCTGCCAAACTCTGATATAAAGCTTTGTCCCTTGGGAAATATCATCTAAAGCACCAGGAGTTTTTTCAACCCCGCCAGAAGCCAAGGGGATCGTTCGACCAGAGACAGTTATGGGGATTTCTTCATCAACCAAGCGGCCATCAACGATATTCACCAATCTTATCCGCACATCATCGCCGCCTCCCGGGGGATCATAGCTGCCAACTATGCGCATAAGTTCAACAGGACCAGCTATGCCTTCAGGCAAATTCGAGCTGGAAATTTCCAGCCGGATAGCCTGCGCAGAGATAGAAAGACCTAGAAGAAAAGACAATGTAAGCAGGCAGATTCTGAACCCGACCCTCCTTTTTCCATCTATTTCATACATAGTTTTATCTCCCCCTTCATTAATGTTTACCATGGTCTTAAATGACCAAAATTAAAATCTCCATTACCTGATTTCCGCTTATACCAATAACCGTAAGGCAATTTAAACGTTCTATCAGTAACAGGATCGCTCCATTGTGCCCCATCAAAAATTACTTTCTGGGTATTGGCAGAGTTTGCCAGAGGCTTATAATAAACTTCGTCACCAGCCTTGGAACCAGTTTCCTCAGCATTTAATCCCGCTTCCAAAAACAAGGTTTGCCGCGGATAGACCGTGCCAATAACCAGAATGCCGTTATTTTTTATTAGGATTGGTCGACTCTCATCACGGATAACATCTCCCCAAACAGTTAAGGTCTTTTCTCCTTGCGCTTTTATCCAATAGCCATAATCAGGGGAAATATGGATAGAAGACTCTATGCCGCGATCTTTCCAAACACCCGAAACAATCGTAGCTTTTTCCGTATTGGGACTATCAGAAAGAGGTTTGTAATAAAGATAATCACCATCGGACAATAGATCAGGGTTAAAAACATCGCCAATGGAATTGTCTGTCCGAATAAGCGGAACCGAGATCACA
>JAHIZU010000228.1 GCA_018814265.1 Candidatus Margulisiibacteriota bacterium
TACTTACCAGGGGATCGATCTGACCGGCAAAAAAGTAGATCTGAGCCTTGATGAGTTTAAGTTAAAGGACGCCTCTTTTACCAGCTGTGATCTCGAGTATTCCCATTATCGGGTCACGGCGTCGGACATCATTTTTTATCCGAAATATGGCTGGCTGGTCGCTTACT
The DNA here is from genome assembly GCA_018814265.1 of Candidatus Margulisiibacteriota bacterium. Classification (GTDB taxonomy): domain Bacteria; phylum Margulisbacteria; class WOR-1; order O2-12-FULL-45-9; family O2-12-FULL-45-9; genus JAHIZU01. The sequence goes on from JAHIZU010000228.1 coordinate 168, forward strand.
GGGGATACTTTTGGCTGGGGCCGTTCCCGCTGGTCCCCATGCCGACTTATATCTACGATATGATGGCCTCGGAAAAAGCTCGAAAAAATATTCCACCCTTTCCGGAAATTGGTTCTAATGATGAGGATGGGACCTTTGTTAATGAAAGACTGGCTTGGCATATCCAACGGGAGCTCTCGGGAGCCTATAGCATTACTTACGCTACTAAGAAGGGGCTGGGCGGCGGGATCGAGGCTGATTACATATTTGACAAGGACAGCCTGGGCAATGCGCGGTTCTACTGGAACGGGGTTGACGGACCGACCGGCGGCGTGACCCACAGCTTGTTCTTTGGCAGCGAGGTGGAAGACGATTTCGGGTCTGCTTTTTCTTTTTTAGCATTACCAAAACAGCGTCAGTATCAGTTTGACTCGACTTTGGCTTACCACGAGCGGATCAATTACCAACGAATAAGTTTTTATCCGAACCTGGTGCTTAAAAGCCGCGGCGGAAAAATCCTGCGTGAAGAAGCAAATTTAGATGTTGAGCTGATGGCTGGTCTGGTGGCCGAGCAATATAATATCCGTTTGGCACGGGGCGGAGGTAAACTGGATTTTTTCTGGGATTTTCCTGAGACAGATTTTGGTGACCTGACTCCGTCCTTGGGTCTTGACGGGCGCTATTATTCAAATGGGACCAGGTGGGTGAAAACCACCGGCGGTTTAGGCCTTAAGAAAACTTTGCCAGGAAATGTTCTGTTTGGGCTGGGTTATCTGCATCATTTTTCAGTTGAAGGAGCCAGCCCTTTTAATTTTGAGATGTATCGTTTTAGTCCGGCCGATCGTTTGACCTCGGATCTATCTTTTGTTATCGGTGAAACCGGGCTGGGGATATCTTCCTCGTATTTTCTTGATACTTGGCAGCCGGAGGACATAGATTACTCTTTACTCTTTAAGCTGCACTGCTATAATTTATTGGTTAAATATCGTTCCTTGCGCAAGGAGTTTGAGTTAGGCTTTAGTTTAGCAGGAGGTTAATTTTTCAAAGGAACCTGCGAATAAACCCTTCGACTGGCTCAGGGCAGCCCCGAGCGAAGTCGAGGTGCTTCGCGGTTCCTTTGAGGATGAGGAGCCGAGACGTTTAGTCTCAGGCTCCGAATGGAGGTTAAGTGGTGTTCATTACCTTTGAAGGGCCGGAAGGCTGTGGCAAGTCCACGCATTCCAAGAAATTAAAAAGCTATCTTGAAGGCAAGGGCCACAAGGTGCTTTTAACACAGGAGCCTGGAGGCACTCAAGTTGGCAAGCATATCCGGAGTCTGTTGCTTAATCCGGAAAGTGTGCTGGATGAGACTACCGAGGTTTATCTTTTTGCCGCTGACAGATCAGAGCATGTTAGCAAAGTTGTTTTGCCGGCGCTCAAAGAAGGAAAAGTAGTGATCTCAGATCGGTATGTTGATTCAACCCTGGCTTACCAGATCGGCGGCCGCGGTTTGCCGGAGGATCTGGTGCGCTATATTAATATGGTCTCCTCCAAGGGCTTGATTCCTGACCTGACGCTCCTGCTCGATGTTTCTCCTGAGGTTGGGATCAAACGGGCGGCCCAAGTTGGCGCGGCTGACCGTTTTGAAAAAGAGAAAATCCAGTTCCATCAGAAAGTTAGGGCCAAATATCTGGAGCTGGCCCAAAACGATCCTGAGAGGATCAAGGTCATAAAAACGGATAGCCGGGATATTGATAAAGTCCAGGAAAAGATCCGGGGAATAGTAGAAACTAAACTCTAAGGGTGGATGGAACCTGCGACCCTGCCTGCCGGCAGGCAGGTAAACGTCGCGGTTCCATTAATTAATTAGTAGGGTGCGAGGAACCGAGAAGTTTATTCTCAGGTTCCGAGCAAAGAGGGAGAAAATGAAAAGCTCGGAGATCAGAGAAAAGTTTTTAAAATATTTTGAAAGCCATGGGCATCAGGTCCTGCCGGGATCTTCCTTGGTGCCTTCAGATCCCACGGTATTACTGACCCTGGCTGGGATGCTGCAATTCAAGCCGATCTTCCTGGGACAGGAAAGACCAAAATACCGGCGGGCGGCCACCGTGCAAAAATGTCTGCGCACTAATGATATTGAACAGGTCGGCAAGACCGCGCGCCACCACACCTTTTTTGAAATGCTGGGGAATTTCTCTTTTGGCGACTACTTTAAAAAAGAAGTGATCCAGTATGCCTGGGAGCTGCTGACTGACGGCTTTAAATTGTCCAAAGAAAAACTTCTGATCGCTGTATATGAAAAAGATGATGAGGCTTACAATATCTGGAACAAGACCATGGGTGTTCCCGCTGAAAAGATCTTTCGCCTGGACGAAGAGAATAATTTCTGGGCAGTTGGACCAACCGGGCCCTGCGGACCGTGTTCAGAAATTTATTATGACCAGGGCCATGACAAGGGCTGCGGCAAACCTGATTGCGCACCTGGTTGTGATTGCGACCGCTTTTTAGAGGTTTGGAACCTGGTTTTTATCGAATATAACCGCAATGAAGCTGGCGAATTAGTCCCTTTAAAGCAAAAAGGTATTGATACGGGCATGGGGCTGGAGCGGATCGCCTCAGTCCTGCAGGGTGTTGATTCTAATTTTGAGACAGATCTGTTTGTGCCGCTGATCGGGCAAATCAGGAAATTGGCCCAACAATCGTTACCTGCAAAAAGCTCGCTGAGGATCATCGCTGACCATGTTCGAGCGGCCACGCATTTAATTAGTGACGGGGTCATTCCGGAAAACACCGGCCGCGGTTATGTCCTGCGGCGGCTGATCCGTCGGGCTGTGCGGCATGGCCGGTTGATCAACATCAAGGGGCTGTTCCTTCCTCAGCTGGCAGCGGAAGTGATATCTCAAATGAAAGCTATTTATCCGGTGCTGGAGCAAAAGGCAAAAATTATTGCTCAGGCGCTGCGGGCTGAGGAAGAGAATTTTCTGGAGACCCTGGAGCAGGGGCTGGCCTTATTCAAAGAGGTCATGAACCAGCACCTGCAGGATAAAGTTATCCCTGGCGAGATAGTTTTTAAACTGCACGATACTTTTGGCTTTCCCAGCGAACTTTCCCGGGAGATCGCGGCTGAGGCTGGCTTTAAACTTGATGAAGAAGGTTTTAGCAGGGAAATGGAAAAACAAAAGCAACGCGCGCGCGCAGCCGGCATTCCAGCGGAAAAGAAAAAGCTGCTGGGGATGAATTTGGACAGGTTTGGCCAGACAAAGTTTTTGGGTTATTCTAAGACTGCTGAAGATTCCAGGATTTTGGCTGTTTTCCCGGAAGAAAAATTTGTTATCCTGGAGAAGACGCCATTTTATGGTGAAAGCGGCGGCCAGGTGGGGGATACCGGGATCCTGGCGATCGGCTCAAAAGAGGTCAGGGTGGTTGACACTTTGCTTACGCCTAAGGGCACGATTGTTCACGAAGTTTCCGAGCTCCATGATTTGAAAGAAAAGATCAAAGTTAAGGCTACGATTGATACGGCAAAGAGAGCTGCGACTGAACTCCATCATACTGCCACCCACCTGCTCCATAAAGTTTTGCGTGAAGTCCTGGGCGATCATGTTAAACAAGCTGGTTCTTATGTTGGCTCAGACAAATTGCGTTTCGACTTCAGTCATTTTTCCGGCCTGTCTCATGACGAGATCAGCCGGGTGGAAGCCAAGGTCAACCAAAAGATCCACGAAAAGATCAAGGTAGAAGTGCTTGAGAAATCATATAAGGATGCCGTTAAAATGGGAGCCATGGCTCTTTTTGGCGAAAAATACGGGGATAAGGTCAGGGTCTTAAAGATCGGGGATTACAGCCTGGAGCTGTGCGGCGGAACCCATGCCAGATCAACCGGCGATATTTTATTTTTTAAGATCATGAGTGAAGGGGCTCTCGGGGCAAGCATCCGGCGAATTGAAGCTGTGGCTGGCCAGGCGGCCAAGGTTTTCGTTGTTTTTAGGGCCAAGTCCTTGCGGGACGAAATTGAAGCGTCGATCAGAAAATACCGCTTGCTGGAAATAGAGAAGGAAAGGCTTGGCGGCAAAAAATTTACTGAAACGAGTATTTTTCAGGTTGAATTGACAGAGCTTGACCGCTTAATGGCCGCGGTTGATAATCAGGATTCGGTTAACGTTAATAAATTCCTTGACCATCTTGAGGGCAGGGCGGAATGGCTGCGGGAAAGGATCGCTAAAGCTGAAAAGGAAATCAGGGACCTTAAACTAAGCAATGCCAAGGGCCAGGCGGCTGGCTATCTTAGCGAACTAAAAGAAGCGGCCGGGGTTAAGGTCCTGCTTAAGGATTTTAAAGAGTATTCAATGGATATGCTTCGTTCGGTTTCTGATACTGTTCAGCAAGAAGCCAAGTCTTGCATAATTGTTTTAGCTTCTTCTTTTCCCGGACAAGTAAGATTTTTGATCACCGTTACCCAGGACCTGGTTGATGCCGGCTACTCTGCCAGGAAGATTTCAGATGTCTTTGGGCCGCTTATCCAGGGGAAAGGCGGGGGCAGGGAAGGCAAGGTTGAGGGTGGCGGCAAAGACCCGACCAGGCTGCCGGAAGCCTTTGCCAAGGTCCTGGAGTTGCTAGGCAAATAAATGCGCATTCTAGGGATAGACCACGGAGAGAAACGTTTGGGCATTGCGATCTCTGATCCCCTGGGTTTTACTGCTCAGGCTGTGGCAGTGATCAATAAAGGCGAGACCATTGACCAGGATATCAGCGAGCTTAACAAGATAATAAAGCAGTATGAAGGGATTGATGAGATCGTGGTTGGTTTGCCCAAGACCATGAAAGGCGAAATTGGGCCCCAGGCCAAAAAGGTCCTTGAGTTTGTTGCTGCTCTAAATGATAAATTGCCGGTCCAGATCACAACCTGGGATGAGAGATTGACCACGGTTTCTGCGGAACGGGTTCTGATCTCAGCCGGGCTTTCCCGGAAGAAACGCAAGAAAGTTATTGATAGATCAGCCGCGGCCCATATGCTACAGAGTTATTTGGACACTAAACGAAGATGAAAAAGAAAATTCGAAATAGAAGGATTGTCTTGGGACTAGTAATTTCGCTGGCGGTAATTATTGTCTTATTTATGGCTTCTCTTTTTCAATCCACAAATCCACTTGATCAGACAAAATATAAAATAGCGATCCCTCGCGGGGCTTCTACTTATGCAGTGCAAAAGATCCTGCAGCAGAAAGGGATATTAAAACCAGTTAGCAGCTTTTCTTTTGCTGCCAGGATCCTCAGCCTGTCACGCGGCATTCAAGCCGGTGACTACCTTTTTTCGCCCTCGGATAATCTTTTTACTATCCTGATGAAGTTAAAGCGCGGTGAGGTTGTGCCGTCTGAGCAGGTTGAGGTGACTTTTCCTGAGGGCGCGTCGATTTACAGGATGGGTGAGGTTTTGAAAAAGCAAGGAGTGAGTGATCCAAAAAAATTCAAGGGTTTGGTAAAAGAGGGCATAACAGAACCAATTAGAGAGAAATATTGGCATATCTTTAAATATATTCCCTCTGAGTCTTTAGAAGGCTATCTTTATCCAGATACTTATATGTTCTTTTCCAGTGCAAAGGCTGAAGATTTGGTGATAAGAATGCTCGATCGTTTTGACGCGGTGGTTATGCCATATTGGTCTAAGGTAAAGAAGGATACTAAGTATAATTTACATGAAATCTTGACTTTGGCTTCAATTATTGAAAAAGAAGCTGCCAATCCGGCTGAGCGGCCGATTATTTCCTCTGTTTTTCACAATCGGCTTGATATTAAAATGGCTTTGGATTCCTGCGCTACGATCAAATATGCCTTGGA
>JAHIZU010000033.1 GCA_018814265.1 Candidatus Margulisiibacteriota bacterium
AGTCCGCCTTCTTCAATTTTCTTGGGCATCCGGAAATCATCATAGTGACGATATTTCTCCTTGCTCATTTTTCCTTTAGCCATAAATTTTTACCTCTTTGTATATTGGAAGGCCTTGCGAGCGCGTTTGAGACCGTATTTCTTGCGCTCCTTCATGCGTGGATCACGCCGTAACAAACCTTCCCTTTTTAACTTTACCCTGAAATCCGGACTGACCTCCAGCAGGGCCCGGGCAATCCCCATGGAAACTGCTCCTGCTTGACCAGGGATCCCGCCTCCATAAGCCCTCACAAATACATCATAGTTGGCCAGGGTATTTGTAACCCGCAAAGGACGCAGCACCTGATATTCCAGGAGCTTTCTACCACAAAAATATTCCATCAGTCCCTTACCATTGACCACAAAATTACCCGACCCGGCCTTTAACCAAACCTTAGCAATCGCCTCTTTCCGGCGACCCGTACCATAATACTTTTGTCCCTTGGGCAGCGGCACTTTTTTAGGTTTAGCAACGACCGTCTCCTCAGAAACAGTCTCCGGAGCCGCTACCACAGCAGGCTGCTCTCTTACTTCTTCTGTTTCCGTGATTTTTATCTCTGCTACCTTGGGAGCCGCTTCTTTTGCCGTGGCTTTCTTTGTCGTCTTCTTGGGCTTGGTCGACTTTTTTTTCGTGGTCTTTGATTTCTTATTTTCTGCCATTTCCTACGCCTCCTGAGCTTGTCGAAGGATTACACCTCAAGTTTCTGGATTTTATGGGCTTGGTGCGGATGCTCTGCCCCGGAATAAACCTTAAGCTTCTTAATTATTTGCCGGCCCAAGCGGTTCTTCGGTAACATGCCAGATACGGCCAGGCGGACCACCTCATCAGATTTTTGCTCCATCATCTTTTCTAAGGTCAGCAGTTTTTTCCCTCCAGAATAGCCGGAATGGGTAAAATAAATTTTCTGCTTGGACTTTTTTCCAGTCACCCGGACCTTGTCCGCGTTGATCACTACAATAAAGTCGCCGCAATCAGCCTGGGGTGAGAAGATCGGTTTGTGTTTGCCGCGAAGATAAGTGGCAACCTTGGTCGCTAACCGGCCCAAAATCTTACCGGACGCGTCAACCTGGTACCAATTCCTGTCTACGTCCTCTTTTCTAGTAAAAATCGTTTTATTTTTCTTCATTTAACTACTCTCCTGACTATAACAGTTCAAGAACTGCCATGGGCGCTGCATCCCCGCGGCGGAAACCTGTTTTGACGACCCGGGTAAAACCACCAGCCCTACCCTCAAAGCGTTCCGGCAGGGTCTTAAAGACCGTAGAAGTAATTGCTCTATCACCCAAAAATGATTCGACCTGCCTTCTGGCATGCAGATTATTCTTCTTGGAGATTGAGATCAGCTTTTCCGCCATTTTCCTGGCTTCCTTTGCCCGGGGCAGCGTAACCTCGATCCGACCGTGCAGGAACAGGGAACGAACAATTGATTTAAGCATGGCCAAACGCTGATCTGTTGGCTTGCCTAGTTTTCTGTTGCCTCTACTGTGTCTCACTCTACCTTCTCTCCCTTTAACGCCAGTTTATATTCCGCCAATTTCTCACGCACTTCATCTAAAGACTTGGAACCAAAATTCTTAAACTTCATCAGATCCGGTTCTGAATTGGAGATCAATTCGCCAACTGTCTTGACCGCGGCATTTTTCAAGCAATTCAAGGATCGGGCTGAAAGCTCCAGGTCCTCAATGCTCATTTCTAGAATGGATTCCGGCACCTCGGACTTTCTTTCCGGTTCAACACCCAGAATCTCACCCCTTTCTCCCAGGTGCACAAAAAGATCAACGTGCCTGGCCAGGATCTTAGCGCTTTCTTTAACAGCCTCGTCCGCTTTAATGCTGCCATTGGTCCAGACTGATAGGATCAAACGATCATAATTGATCTCCTGGCCGACCCGAACTTCTTCAGTGGAAAGATTTACTTTCAGCACCGGAGCAAAGAGCGAATCAGTCGCTATATAACCGACCGGCAAACTGTTTTTTTTATTCCGTTCAGCCGGGACAAAGCCGCGCCCGCGTTCTATGATCAGTTCCATTTCCAACTTCCCGGCGCTGTCCAGCGTGGCAATGACCTGCTCAGGATTAACGATCTCGATTTCAGCATCGTGATCAATATCCCCAGCTGTGACATTCCCTTTCCCTTTGGCCTTTATTTTTACGGTTTTGGGCTGCTCTGAATGCGAACGGATAACTACCTCTTTTAAATTAAGCATGATCTGCAGCACATTATCAACCACTCCAGGAAGGGTGGCAAAGGGATGCGACACGCCTTCGATTTTCAGCGCGGTCACCGACGCTCCGTAAAGCGAGGAAAGCAACACTCGCCGCAATGAGTTACCTAAAGTTGCGCCAAAGCCGCGCTCCAGCGGTTCCACCACAAACTGTCCATAATTTTCAGTAACTTCAGCGGCTCGTACCCAGGGTTTTTCTCCAACGGTAATTATCATTCTTTTTCCTCCTTATCCTTATCGCTTAACGAGAATAATACTCAACGATCAAATGTTCTTCGAGCACAGTATCAATCTCTTCGCGTTTTGGCACAGCAACAATTTCGCCTTCGTTGTCGGATTTCTGCGTCAGCCAAACAGGCGGCGTGTGATCCGGGAATTTTTCCTGATTCGCTTTGACCAAGGCAATTACCCTTGGTCTTATCTTGATAGCATCGCCAGGTTTTGTCTGGCAGGAAGGGATATTCGTCTTTTGGCCGTTTACCTCAACCCCGCCATGTCGCACCAGCTGCCGGGCAGCCTGACGCGAAGGGGCAAAGCCCAAACGATAAACAACATTATCCAAACGCCTCTCTAAAAATTCCAGCAGCTTCTCACCAGTCGCGCCTTTCTTTCTAACGGCTACATCAAAATAGCCTTCGAACTGACCTTCGGTCAAGCCGTAAATCCTGCGCGCCTTTTGCTTCTCACGGAGGCGGATCCCATACTCAGAATCACTCTTCCGCCGTTTAGAATTCCCATGTTGTCCCGGAGCATAAGCACGGCGGGTAAACGGGCATTTTGCGGACAGGCATTTTTCGCCCTTTAAGAATAGTTTTTCGTTTTCTCGCCGACAAAGCTTACATTTTGCCTGAGTGTGCCTACCCATTAGACCCTTCTCCTTTTTGGCGGACGACAACCGTTATGCGGAATTGGTGTTACATCCTTGATTGAATTGACCTCCAGGCCTGCCGCTTGGAGAGCTCGAATAGCCGTCTCCCGGCCGGAACCCGGGCCTTTCACTAAGACATTTACTTCCTTCATACCAGCTTCGATCGCTTTCCTGGCGGCCGCATCAGCCGCTGAAGAAGCGGCAAAGGGAGTCCCCTTTTTGGTCCCCTTAAAGCCGACTGCCCCGGACGATGACCAGGCAACGACCGCTCCGCTTTCGTCAGTGATGGAAACCACCGTATTGTTAAAAGTCGCTTTGATATGAGCGACCCCAAGCGCAGCAACTCTTTTATGCTTTTTCTTGCGAACTGCAGTAGGTTTTTCTTGATTTGCCATAATACTTTATGTTTTCTCCTCCTCTTTTCTCTTGCCTAAGCCAACTGTTTTTCTCTTGCCTCTTTTGGTCCGGCCATTAGTCTTGGTACGTTGACCGCGACCCGGCAAACCCTTGCGATGGCGAGAGCCACGGTAGGTGCCAATATCCATTAAACGCTTGATACTCATCGAAATATCCCTGCGCAGATCTCCCTCGACTGGAAAACCCTTGATTGCGTCACGGATCGCCACAACATCGGCATCGCTCAGATCTTTGATCTTGCGGAAAGGATCAATGCCTGCTTTTACCAAGATCTCCTTGCTCAGGGAAGACCCGATCCCGTATATATAGGTCAACCCAATCTCAACGTTCTTATTCGGCGGTAAATCTACTCCGACAATTCTGACCATCTTTTTCTTTTCCCTCCTTAACTAACCCTGTCTTTGTTTGTGTTTCGGGTTTTCACAAATAATGTAGACCCTGCCGTGACGTCGCACGACCTTGCATAGCTCACATATTTTTTTAACCGATGATCTTACTTTCATAATATTATTTACCTCTATTTCATCCGATAAGTAATCCGGCCGCGGGTCAGGTCGTAGGGGGAAAGTTCCACCTTCACCTTGTCGCCGGGCAAAATTCTTATCCAATGTCTGCGGATCTTGCCAGAAACATGCGCCAGAATCAGCTGCCCAGTTTCCAACTTCACCCGAAACATCGCATTGGGCAATGCCTCGGTAATTTCTCCCACCAGCTCAATTACATCTTTTTCTTTAATCATAACCCTGCTCGCTCAGTCAAAATCTCCGGTCCGCGTTCACTGATCAGAACGGTATGCTCAAAATGGCAGGATAGGCTTTTATCGGCCGTAACCACCGTCCATCCGTCAGCCAATGTTTTGATCTTCCAGCCTCCCATATTAAGCATCGGTTCAATTGCCAGGACCATGCCTGGCTTTAACAAGGGTCCTTCTCCAGGCCGCCCAAAATTAGGGATCAGGGGATCCTCATGCAGGTCAGCACCTATGCCATGTCCAAAAAGTTCGCGTACTACAGTATAACCACCAGTTTCCGACACTTTTTGAACAGCAGCCGAAATATCCCCCAAATGGTTACCAACCCTAGCCTGCTTTATTCCCGCCGTCAGCGCAGCCTTCGTGGTCCGCAACAATTTACTCGCCTTGCTGGACACCTTGCCAACAGGAAAAGTAACAGCAGAGTCGCCACAGTAGCCAGCCAGCTTAGCTCCTACATCCAGACTAACAATATCGCCTGTTTGCAGCACTTTTTCTCCGGGAATACCGTGTACGATCTCAGAATTAACTGAGATACAAGTAGCATGGCGATAACCGCGATACCCGATAAAAACCGGCGTACCGCCCTTTTCCCTAATCAACTTATCACAAAAACTATCAAGGTCCTTAGTTGTCATGCCCGGCTTGATCACTTTGCCGGCGCGTTTTAGCACCCAGGCAACGATCTGACAGGCCTTTCTGATCCGCTCAATCTCTTCGGCAGTCTTTAGTTTAATTGCCGCCATAACCAATAACGGTCAATAACCTCTTAAAAACTTGCTCAATTGAGCCAGCTGCTTCAACGGTCGCCAATTTTTCAGATTTTTTATAGCGTTCAAGCAGCGGTTCTGTTTGTTCGGCATAAACCTCAAACCTGGTTCTGATGGCTGATTCAACATCATCTTTCCTCTGATAAAGTTCAGAACCATCCTGGTCACATTTACCAGCAACCTTCGGCTGGTTGAACTTTACATGATAAACCGCCCCACAGGTTTTGCAGCTGCGGCGGCCGGACAGCCGTTCTACCACCTTATCTTCATCAACCTGAAAGTAAACCATTTTATCAAGCTGCCATTTAAGATCCGCCAGGATCTCTTCCAGGGCGTCGGCCTGAGCCTGCGATCGCGGATAACCATCCAGGACAAAACCATTTTTACAGTCTGGCTTGTTCAGCCTTTGTCTGGTCAACTCGATCGTCAACTCATCCGGCACCAGTTTGCCCGCGTTTATCAGTGCCTTGGCCCGCTGGCCAATGTCGCTTTCTGCTCGGACCTCCTGGCGCAACATATCACCTAAAGAGATATGGGGTAGCTTGAATTTTTCCGTTAATAGCTTAGCCTGGGTACCCTTGCCAGAACCAGGCGGCCCGAAAAAAACCAATTTCACGCTAACAGACCCTCATACTGACGGGTGATCAAATGAGTTTCAATTTGTCTAACAAGGTCCATGGCCACGCCAACCATGATCAAAAGAGCTGTTCCTCCCAATCCCTGAAAAGAAGTAACATGGGTGAACCGCTCCACAACCGTTGGAACAATGGCAATCGTAGCCAAAAACAAGGCTCCGACTAAAGTTAAACGAGAAATAACATATTCTAAATACTGCGCGGTCGGCCGCCCCGGCCTGATCCCCATAACAAAACCACCGTATTTTTTGATATTATCAGCTAGTTCAACCGGATTAAAAGTAATGGCCGTATAAAAATAGGTAAAGAAAAATATTAACGCAAAGAAAAATACCATGTAAAGGGACCCGGCTGGCGAGATCCAGCTGACCACCTTTTGCACCAATGGATTAGGAATAAATTGGCCAATGGTAGCCGGAAAAAGCAGCACTGAGGAAGCAAAAATGATCGGGATGACCCCGCCCTGGTTTATTCGCAGCGGGATAAAAGTGCTCTGGCCCCCGTACATTTTCCTGCCAACAATACGTTTTGCGTACTGGACCGGAATGCGTCGTTGGCCCTCTTGAATAATAACAATTCCCACGATCATGACTAAAAAGGCGGCCAATAAAATGCCTACGGAGATTATAGATGCCCCTCCCCGGACCAAAGTAACGGTCTGAGCAATGTAGGACGGGATGCGGGAAACAATACCAGTAAAGATCAATAAAGAGGCGCCATTGCCAATTCCGTGATCAGTAATAAGCTCGGAAAACCACATCACCAGTGTGCTGCCAGCAGTCAGAGAAACTATCGTGCCGATCAAGAAAAACATAAAACTGTAGCCCTCAAGCATCGCTCCCTTCATCCAAAAGGACATGCCAAAACCCTGAAAAGCAGCCAGGACAACAGTTAAATATCTGGTGTATTTTTGAATCTGCTTGCGGCCGGCCTCCCCTTCCTTTGAAAGTTCCTCCAGCTGAGGGATAACTACGGTCAGCAGCTGCATAATGATCGAAGCATTGATAAAAGGAATAATACCCATGGCAAAAATAGAGAAACGCATTAGCGCCCCACCGGTAAATAGATCGAGGAAGCCCATGATATTGCCTTTGCCAAACATATTAGCCAGCTTGGCAGCATCAATGCCCGCCACTGGGATATGAGACCCCAGGCGGAACAAAATGATCATGCCTAAGGTGTAAAGAAATTTTTTCCTTAGGTCATGAATATTAAAAATTCCGGAAATTACGTTAAGCATTTTCCTCCAGCAGCCTCGATCTTTTTCCTGGCTGATTCTGAGAACTTATCAGCCTTAACATTTAAGGTCTTTGTTATTTCGCCATTGCCCAAAATCTTAAGTAAGCCGGAAATCTTTAATATCTCTTTATTAACTTCACCGTCAAAATCATTTAGATCCGAGACATTGATAACTGTAAATGATTTCTTAAAAGGAGAATTCTTAAAGCCCCGCTTGGGTAAACGCCGATATAGCGGGGTTTGACCGCCTTCAAAACGCAAGCCCTTTGTGCCACCGCTGCGGCTTTTTTGTCCCTTATGGCCGCGGCCGCAGGTTTTGCCCCACCCAGAGCTGGTGCCGCGTCCAACCCGCTTCATTTTCTTTTTCGCTCCCGGATTATGCTTAATGTCGTTAAGCTGTAACATTTTTGATTTTTAACTCCTTACCCCGGAGCTCCTGTTCAACGTCCAGCCTCTTAATTGCGGAAAGCGCTGACAAGGTTGCCCGAGCAGCGTTGATAGCATTGTTTGAGCCAATTGATTTTGCTACAATATTTTTCATTCCAGCCAGCTCCAGGATAGGGCGCACCGCACCACCAGCAATAACTCCTGTTCCGCTAGGCGCGGCCCGCAGCAGCACCTGGCTGGCGCCAAACTTGCCAAGACTATCATGCGGTACGGTTCCCTCAACTATTGTTACCTCACGCAGATTTCTTTTGGCTGCCTCAGCCCCTTTTCTGATTGCTGAGGCTACCTCAGCTGCTTTACCCAGCCCCAGGCCGACCCGTGATTTCATGTCACCCACCACCACTACAGCCCGGAAACCCATTTTCTTTCCACCCTTCACAACCTTGGTCACACGGCGGATCTGCACCACTTTCTCTTTAAATTCTTGATCTTTATCTCTTTCTCTATCCTGCCTCAAAAAATTAATCCTCCTTCTCTGGCCGCATCAGCTAAAGCTTTGACCCGGCCATGATAACGCGCGGCTCCACGGTCAAAGACCACTTGTGTAATCCCAACGGCTTTGGCTTTTTCCGCCATCTGCTGCCCGACTTGCTTAGCTGCGGCAATGTTGCCGCCTTTTTTCATTTTCAAACTAGTGACCGCGGCCAAAGTTTTGCCAGCCGCATCATCAATGATTTGAGCATGAATGTTTTTGAGGCCCCTAAATACAGATAGCCTGGGTCTTTCTTTTGTCCCGAAAATTTTCTTCTTTTTCATCACTTATGCTCCTGCTGCCGCCTTAGCTGCCTTACCAGCTTTTTTCCTAACCTTCTCTCCCGCATACCTGATCCCTTTTCCCTTATAGGGTTCAACTTCTCTGATGCTGCGAATCTCCGCAGCAATCTCTCCCACCACTTGTTTATCAACACCCTTGACCGTGATCTTAGTAGTCCCTTCGACTATTAGTTCAATGCCTTCCGGTGGCTCAACATTAACAGGATGAGAATAACCTATTAATATTTGCAGATTTTTGCCCTGTTTGGCCACTCGGTAGCCAACACCAACCAGCTCCAGTTTTTTCTCAAAACCCTGGGTAACCCCATCAATCATGTTCTTGACCAAACTATTATAAAGCCCCTGCAAAGCCATAATCTTGGGATCCTTGGCTTTACAAATTGTGGCAACTTTACCATCAGCAACCTCGATCTTAACAGCCGGGTTGTATTGCTGGAACAGGGTACCCTTGGGCCCCTTAACATTAATTACCCCATCAACGACTTTAACCTCGACGCCTTTGGGTATTTCTATTAATCTTTTACCTATTCTTCCCATAATTTATCACCAAATATGGCAGAGGACCTCTCCGCCGACTTTTTGAGAGCGGGCGCTTTCATCACTCATTACGCCGCGCGAGGTTGAAAGAATCGCCGTACCAAAACCAGCCTGTACGCGAGGCAGGGAATGACTATCAGCAAAGACCCTTCTGCCCGGCCTGCTGATCCGCTTGAGGCCAACCACAACGCCCTTATTGTCCTGTCTGTACTTAAGCGCCAGACGCAAAAACTTCTTGTCCATGCGTTTTAAACTGCCATATTTTGCCAGATACCCTTCTTCAACCATGATTTTGGCAATGCTTTCCTTAATCACAGAATGCGGCAGGTCAACATTTTCAGCGCGGATGCGCTGGGCATTCTTAATTCTAATTAACATATCAGCAATCGGGTCGGTCATTAAATCCTCCTTACCAACTTGATTTGGTCACGCCAGGAAGCTCTCCCTTGTGCGCCAATTTCCTAAAACAAATTCGGCAAACGCCAAATCTTCTAATATAGCTGCGCGCCCGGCCGCAAATAAAACAACGGTTCTTCAGCCGGGAGGCAAATTTCGGACCCTTTCTTAATCTTTCCAGCCAAGCCTTTTTAGCCATTTAGGACTCCTTCCTAAAGGGTATACCCATCGCTTCCAACATTTTTCTAGCCTCCTGGTCATTTCTGGCAGAAGTAACAATGGTTATGTCCATGCCCCGAACTCTATCGACCTTTTAATAATTTACTTCTGGAAAGATCAACTGTTCCTTGATCCCCAAAGTATAATTGCCGCGCCCATCAAAAGATTTTGGGTTAACCCCTTTAAAGTCCCTGATCTTGGGCAGGCAGATATTTATTAGTTTGCCCAAAAAATCATACATTCGCTTGCCGCGCAGGGTAACCTTGAGCCCGATCGCCATCCCTTCTCTGGTCTTAAAAACCGCGATCGACTTCTTGGCCTTTCTCACCAGAGGCTTTTGGCCGGTTATCTCTGACAATTCCTTGGCCGAAACATCTATCGCCTTGGAATTTTCCCTGGCCTCCCCAACCCCACGATTGATCACCAGCTTAATTAGCCGGGGCACCTGCATCGGGTTAGAAAATCGCCACTCTTCAAAAATGCCGGTACGATCTTTTCTTCGTATTTCTGTTTTAATACTGACATTATTTCACCTTATCCACAGCTTCGCCGCAGCGGACGCAAGCCCTGG
The DNA here is from genome assembly GCA_018814265.1 of Candidatus Margulisiibacteriota bacterium. Lineage (GTDB taxonomy): Bacteria > Margulisbacteria > WOR-1 > O2-12-FULL-45-9 > O2-12-FULL-45-9 > JAHIZU01. The sequence goes on from JAHIZU010000033.1 coordinate 9,888, forward strand.
CCCCATCTTTGCTTTTCACCCTGGCTGGCTCACTGCATCTGGGACAGACAAGCATTATCTTTGAAATGTTAAGCGGCAGGGCTTTTTCAATTATCCCTCCCTGAAAATTCCGCGACGGCCGCTGATGTTTTTTTGCCACGTTAACTCGCTCCACTATCACCCGGCCTTCTTTTGGCCAGACCTCAATGACCTTGCCTTTTTTACCCTTGTCTTTGCCAGATAGGGCTATAACCGTATCGCCTTTTTTAATTTTTCTTTTTTGCATCTTAAACAACCTCAGGCGCCAAAGAAATTATTTTCATAAAATCCTTATCGCGCAACTCGCGGGCAACCGGGCCAAAGACCCTGGTGCCACGCGGGCTTTTTTCCTTTGTAATGATCACCACAGCATTATCGTCAAAAGTAACGTAGGAGCCATCCGGCCGGCGTAACGGTTTATGGACCCGAACGACAACCCCATACACTACCTCACTCTTTTTTACTGTCATATTGGGATTGGCTTCCTTGACCACCCCGACAATTATATCGCCGATCCCGGCATAACGTCGGTTGGAGCCGCCAAGCGCCCGAATACACAAGACTTTCCGGGCCCCGGTGTTATCTGCTACATTTAACATGGTCTGTGGTTGTATCAAGTTTCTTGCTCCTCTTCATTCTTTTCGCGCTTCTTTGGCCGCTCGTGGCCGCTTAGCTTGCCTTTACCCAGGATCTTAACCACACGCCAGCGCTTATCAGCTGAGATAGGCCTGGTTTCCATGATCTCGACCAGATCGCCAACATTACAGGCATTCTGCTCATCATGTGCCTTAAATTTATTGCTGGCACGTACAACTTTATGATAAAACGGATGCTGAAAGACCCGCTCGATCTCAACTACAACGGTCTTGTTCATTTTATTGCTGACCACCACACCGGCCCTTGATTTTCTTTTTCCCCTATCCAAGTTATTTCTCTCCTTTTTCACGGACAATTGTTAAAATTCTGGCAATCTCACGACGCAAGTGGCGTAATTTCAAGGGATTCTTCAACTGTTGGTTGACCTTAGCAAATCTGGTCAGCATCAGTTCACGCCGCAATTCCTGGGCCCGTCGCTTTAATTCATCAATATTTAATTCCCGCAATTCTGACGCCTTCATTAGTCTTTCACCACAAACCTAGTTTTGACCGGCAGCTTAAAGCTAGCCAAACGTAAAGCCTCTTTCGCATCAGCCTGGTTGGTCCCGCCAATCTCAAATATAATATGTCCGCGCTTGATCGGAGCAATAAAGGCGACCGGGGCACCCTTACCGCCGCCCATTCTTGTTTCCGCCGCCCGCGCCGTCAGCACTTTGTCAGCCAGGAGCCGGACCCAAACTTTTCCGCCTCTCTTAAGATAATGCGTCAAGGCCTTTCGGGCAGACTCGATCTGGTTAGTGGTCAGGTAGCCACATTCCAGTGTCTGCAGGCCAAACTCACCAAAATTGACAGTTGCGCCAGCCGAAGCCTTGCCACGCACTCGGCGCCTTTGATGTTTGCGATATTTAGTTTTTGAAGGAAATAATACCATTACGCGTCAACCTGGTCCTTTTGCGTTGCTTCGGCTTTGGGCTCAGTCAGCCCCTTAGCCTTTTCCTTTAGCACTTCTCCCTTAAAGATCCAAACCTTGACCCCAATTTTTCCGTAGAGCGTCATTGCCTCGGCAAAGCCGTAGTCGATTCTAGCGCGCAGGGTATGAAGCGGCACGCGCCCTACCCGATACCATTCCCGGCGGGCAATTTCTGAGCCGCCCAATCGGCCGGCAGTCATGATCTTGACACCCTTGCCGCCAGCGCGTAGTCCCTTGGAAACCGCTTGCTTCATCGCCCGGCGATAAGAAATCCGCCGCTCCAGCTGAGAAGCCACAAATTCAGCCACCAGCACAGCGCAGGCTTCTGGCTTGCGCTCTTCACGAACATTTAATTGGACCTGTTTCCCGGTCTTCTTCATTAAAGTTTCACGGATCGCCGCGATCTCTTTGCCGCCTTTGCCAATGATCAGACCAGGTCGCGCTGTATGAATATCAATTTCGATCTGATTGGCTTTTCGGCCAATAAAGATCCTAGAAATTCCAGCCTTGAACAGGCTGTTCTTTAAGTACTTTCTTAACGCAAAATCTTCAGCTAAATATTTTACATACTCCTGACCGTTAGCGAACCAAAAACTGTCCCAGTTCTCTATTACCCCGATTCGGAAACCTTTTGGGTGGATTTTTTGCCCCATTAAGCCTTTGCCTCCTTAGCTCGCGTTTTCTTTTCCGCCAACGGCTCAAGCCAAACAGTTAAGTGGCTGGTACGTTTGTTGATCGGGAACATGCGTCCGCGGGCCCGTGGTTGAAAGCGCCGCATGATGACCCCCTTGTTAACATACGCCTCGGCCACCAACAAGGTCTCTTCAGCCAGTTTATAATTATTCTTGGCATTAGCCACCGCAGATCTAAGGGTCTTTTCCAAAATCCTCGCGCCTTTTTGCGGCATGAATTTGAGCAAAGTTATTGCTTCGAGCGCCAATTTACCGCGCACGAGTTCAACAACCCGCCCCAATTTGCGAGATCCAATCCTGACCCATTTTGCTTGCGCTTTTACTTTTGTCATGATAGTGATGTTGCTTTATCGGTCGGCACCCCATGGCCCCTAAACAGTCTGGTGTGAGAGAATTCACCCAACTTATGACCGACCATGTTCTCAGTAATATAGATCGGTATGTGTTTCCTGCCGTTATGGACCGCAAAAGTGTAGCCGATCATATCCGGAATGATCGTGGAGCTTCTGGCCCAGGTTTTGATAATTTTCTTTTCACCAGACAATTCCATTTTTTGAATTTTCCTCAACAGTTTTTCATCAATATATGGACCTTTTTTAATTGAACGTCCCATACTTATTTCCTCCGCATTATAATAAAGCGATCGCTGCGCCTTCTGGGCTTTCTTGTTTTGAAGCCAAGCGTTGGCTTACCCCAAGGCGTAACAGGATGTTTTCTGCCAATCGGCGCCCGGCCTTCGCCGCCACCATGAGGATGATCGCAGGGATTCATGGCCACGCCGCGAACATGCGGTCTGCGGCCCCGGTAGCGGTTTTTGCCAGCTTTCCCCATGCGCACATTTTTGGCGTCAACATTGCCAATCTGGCCAATGGTTGCCCTGCACTGCAAATGCACCAGGCGTTGCTCTCCGGAAGGCAACTTAACAGTAGCATAACCTCCATCCTTGGCCACCAGCATAACACCAACCCCGGCCGACCTGGCCAGTTTGCCGCCAGCGCCAGGTTCCAATTCAACATTATGGATCATCGTCCCCAGAGGGATGGCGCTAAGCGGTAAAGCATTGCCAGATTTGATGTCAGCTTGCGGTCCGTTCTCAATCATTTCACCAACTTCCAGCCCAAGCGGCGCCAGAATATAGGTCTTCTTGCCATCCTGATATTGCAACAAGGCAATCCGCGCATTACGATTAGGGTCGTACTCAATCCCCAACACCTTGGCCGGCATCTCTTTAGTACGCTTAAAATCAATAAGACGATAAAGTTTCCTAGCTCCGCCACCCCGATGTCGCGCAGAGATCCGGCCGCGCCAGTCCCGGCCAGCTTTTTTGGGAATACGAAACATCAGCGATTTTTCAGGTTTATTCCTGGTAATGTCCGAAAAGTCATCTGCTATTTCAAATCTTTGTCCGGGAGTGACCGGATTCTTCTTTTTTACTCCCATTTAAACTTCAAGCTCCTCAATTTTTTCTCCCTGCTTTAGGGTAACATAGGCTTTTTTCCAATGAGCGGTCCGGCCAATTGATCTACCCACAACCTTGCGCTTTGCTCTGACCATACTTGTATTAACAGCCACTACATTTACTTTAAACATTTTCCCAACCGCCTGAGCAATACTGGGCTTGGTGGCAGCTGGGTGGACCCGAAACACGTAGCGCGATAAGGCCCTCTCGCCTACTGCCTTTTCTGTGATTACTGGTTCGATAATTATTTGTTCTGGCTGCATCAGACTAAAAACTCCTCAAGCGCTTTGATGGCTTTCTTCTCTACCACAAGCCAGCTCGCTTCCAACAGATCAAAGATATTTAAATCGTTGTACACGCAAATTTTTATTCCGGCCAAATTACGGGCCGCTTTCTCAAAGCCCTCATTAGCCTGGACCAGCACAATCAAGACTTTTCCAGCCACCTTGAGCTCCTTAAACAACTTGGCGGCTGATTTTGTTTTTGCGTCAGCCAGTTTGAGCTCTTCAACAACCTTGACCTTCTCAGCTCGTACCTTATCAGAAAGAGCGATCCTTAACGCCCCTTTTCTAACTTTGATCGGCAAGCTATAACCATAGTCCCTTGGTTTTGGGCCAAAAATGACTCCGCCTTTTCTCCAAAGAGGAGAACGGATGCTGCCAGCCCTGGCCCGGCCAGTGCCTTTTTGCTTCCAGGGCTTCCTGCCGCCGCCCCGAACCTCAGCCTTGGTCTTGGTGCTGTGGGTGCCACGCCTTTGGGACGCCTGGAACCAAACTAAAGCTGAATGAACGACATGCTCATTCATCTTAACGCCAAAAATCTTCGCGGCCGCGGAAACCTCGCCGCTGCTTATACCATTTATGTCATATAATGGCAGTTTACTCATTTTTTACCCTTGTCGGCCTTGGCCTCGGAGGTCCTGTTGATCAACAGCAGATTGCCCTGCTTTCCAGGCACAGCCCCATTTAAAAGCAAGAGGCTCTTCTCAGTATCGATTGACACAACCCTTAAGCTGGGAACAGTTACCCGAACAGCCCCCATTCTACCGGGCATAGGTCTGCCTTTAATAACCCGGCCTGGAGTTGTCCCGGCTCCAATCGAACCAGGAATACGGTGAGACTTTGAACCGTGAGTCATCGGCCCCCGGGCATGATGGTAACGTTTAATCACGCCGGCAAATCCCTTCCCGATCGACACGCCAGCCACCTCCACGATATCGCCAGGTTTAAAAACATCAACCTTGATTTCCTGACCCACCTTAAAATCCTCAGGTTTTTCAACCCGGAATTCCCGCAAATGCCGCGCTTTTAACCCTTTGAGATGCCCGGCTAACGGCTTCGTTATTTTTTTTGTCTGGCCAAAGCCAACCTGGATGGCCCGATATCCATCCTTGGCCTCAGTTTTAACCTGGGTCACCACACAGGGACCCGCCTCAATTACCGTGACTGAGACAACGTCACCATTCTCATTAAAGATCTGGGTCATGCCTATTTTTTTGCCTAATAAATTTGCCATAAAAATTAGCCCATTTTAATCTCGATGTCCACACCCGCTGGCAGATCCAACTGCATCAAGGCATCAACCGTTTGGGGTGGCGGATCGAGAATATCAATCAACCGTTTATGCGTCCTGATCTCAAAATGCTCACGCGATTTCTTGTCAACGTGCGGCGAGCGCAAAACACAAAAGATCTCTTTATCTGTAGGCAATGGTACGGGACCAGAAACATACGATCCAGCCCGTTTGGCCGTCTCAACTATTTTGCCGGCTGATTGATCAATTACGCGATGATCGTAACTCTTTAGCCTGATCCTGATTCGCTGCCTTTTTGCCATTAATTCTTCCCCTTTTCCGCTTTTTCTCCAACCGTTCCTTTTGATTTTGTGATGATTTCTTCAGAGAGATTCTTCGGCATTTCGTCGTATTCGCAAAACTCCATACTATATGTTCCACGGCCTTGTGTCAAGGAACGCAGGCAAGTGGAATAACCAAACATGGTTGACAAAGGGACCTTGGATTTGATCGTCTGAATACCCAAGTGGGACTCCATGCCCTCGATGCGGCCGCGGCGGCTGTTGATGTCACCGATCACATCACCCATATATTGCTCCGGAACAACAACTTCAACTTTCATTTGTGGCTCAAGCAGCACAGGCTTGCTTTTCATTACCCCGCTTTTTAAGGCCATTGAACCAGCGATCTTAAAAGCGATCTCAGATGAGTCTACATCATGATACGAACCATCAAATAAGATGACTCGCACATCAATTACCGGATAACCAGCCAGCACGCCGGAGGACATTGCTTCTTTGACCCCGGACTCAACCGCAGGAACATATTCCCTGGGAATTGATCCACCCACAATTTTATTGACGAACTCAAAACCCTTACCAGCTTCCAGCGGCTCAAGCCTAAGATAAACATGGCCGTACTGACCCCGGCCGCCAGTCTGCCTGATAAATTTAGCTTCTACCTCAGCTTCACCCCGAATGGTCTCCTTATAAGCAACCTGGGGCTTACCAACATTAGCCTCTACTCTAAATTCGCGCAGCAGGCGATCAACAATGATCTCCAAATGCAACTCGCCCATGCCGGAAATGATCGTTTGCCCAGTTTCCGGATCACCCTTTACCCTAAAGGTCGGGTCTTCTTCCGACAACTTAGCCAAAGCCATGCCAAGTTTTTCCTGATCCGCCTTGGTCTTAGGCTCGATCGCCACAAAAATAACCGGCTC
>JAHIZU010000034.1 GCA_018814265.1 Candidatus Margulisiibacteriota bacterium
GTTGAGAACGGCAAGTGGAAATTAAACATGAAACCAAGAGACAAGAAACCGATCACTGAATTGTTGAAACAACAGGCCAGATTTCGGCACCTTTTTAAGCCAGGCAATGAACAGCTCTTGGTTGAGCTTCAGGCAGAGGTTGATAAGAACTGGGAAGAACTTTTAGAAAGATGTGGAGAAAAGGGAGGCGTTTGATCATGAATAAAAAACAGTTAGCGGGTAAAGTGGCCAATAAGATGGACCTGACCAAGGCGGAAGCTGAGCGCATCATCGATGCGACCTTGAATTCTATTACCGAAACTTTGCTCAAAGGCGAAAAGATCAGATTGGTCGGCTTTGGCAATTTTGTTGTCCGCAGCCGCAAGGGCCGGATCGGCCGTAATCCCCAAACCGGGGAGAAGATCACCATTGGCCAATCCAAGGCTCCTGCTTTTGTTCCCGGTATCAATCTAAAAAAAGCTGTTAAGGGCAAATAACTTTAATTATAAATGCCAAAAGTAGACGAAGAACTACTCCAGTTGTTAGAAGTTCTGCCCCCGCGAGTCAAGCAAGCACTCCTCAAACATCCGGATATTGCTGCCTTGATCGAGGTTGTTCTTGATCTTGGCAGGATACCTGAAGCCCGTTTTGAAGCCAAGGTCTATTATGTTTCTGGAGACCAGGTCTCTCAGGATGACATTGATTTTGTTGTTAGCCAGGTCGGGGAATTTAGCGGGGACAACCGGGCCGGCATCGAGCGCACCTTACACCGGATCTCCTGTTTGCGTAATCGGCGGGGCAAGATCATTGGTTTAACCTGCCGGGTGGGCAGGGTTATTTACGGCACCAACGATATTATTCAGGACGTTATTGAGTCGGGCAGGAATATCCTTTTTATGGGACCGCCGGGCATTGGCAAAACGACTAAACTGCGGGAGGCGGCCCGCATTCTCTCTGATAAATTAAATAAACGCGTAATTGTTGTTGATACCAGCAACGAGATCGCTGGCGACGGTGACATCCCGCATCCGGGGATCGGCAAATCACGGCGCATGCAGGTTGCCGCGCCGGAACTGCAGCATCAAGTGATGATCGAAGGGGTAGAGAACCACATGCCCGAGGTTATTATCGTGGATGAGATCGGCACCGAAGCCGAAGCCGCGGCCTGCCGGACCATTGCGGAGCGCGGGGTGCAGCTTATCGGCACGGCTCACGGCAATACCCTGGAGAACATTATAAGTAATCCCACGCTTTCTGACCTGGTCGGGGGGATCCAGTCTGTTATTTTAGGCGATGAGGAGGCCAAGCGGCGCCATACCCAAAAGGCGATTTTGGAGCGCAAGGCCATGCCGACCTTTGATATTGCCATTGAGATCCGCGAACGCGATATGTACGCTATTTATCTTGATGTGGCCAAGGCCGTGGATGCGCAGTTGCGTGGCAAAGTGCCTCAGCCAGAGCTCCGGGTCAGAAAAGCGGGCGGCAAGATCGAGATCCAAAAGGCTCCGGAGATCATGCCTGAGCCAACGACTGAGGAGCTGGAACAGGTCAAACAAGAAAAGGGGCGTGGGCCGGTCAAGATCTTTCCCTTTGGCGTTAATCGCGGCCATCTGGAGCGGGGCTTGCGCGCCATGCAGCTGCCGGCTGTGGTTGCTTTGAAACTGGATGAGGCGGACCTGATACTAACGATAAAGCCCAAGGCCAAACCCAGGTCGAAGATCATGAAAGTGGCTGAAGAGCACCATATTCCGGTCCATGTTATCAAAAAAAATGTTTCTTCCCAGATCACGAAGTTCCTTAAATATTACTTTGGGGCCGGCAGTAAAGAGGAAACAGAAGAGATCGCCCTGCGCGAAGTTGCTGGCGCGATCGATCAGATCAGAGGAGCCAAAAAGGCGATCGACATCAATCCTCAGAACGCTTATATCAGGCGTTTGCAGCATCAGCTGGTAGAAGAAGCGGGATTAAATTCTGAATCAGTGGGCGAGGAGCCGAAAAGAAGACTGCGTATCTATCCCCCTTTGTAGCCCAAATGCCTCGGCCGATCTAAAAATACTGCAATTTTTATCATAGTATTACGATAAAACATTGAAATGCAAGTATTAACCGCCATGAGAAAAAATGCAATTATAGTCGGCAACGTGGCAAGCTATAAGATAGTGCGTCGCTTGGATCAAAAAAATAAACTGCCCGGGCCCCGCGTTTTTTTAGTTGAGGAGTTAGATTCGAAAACATTAAGAGTCCTAAAAAGCATCAACGCTGACTCCCCTTTTAACGATTCTCTGGTACAAGAATTATCTGTATACATGTCTTTGGCAAGGAGTGTTTGGCCAGTGCCTAAATTCTTGGATGAAGGAGTCTTCGCTTTAAATGGAAATTTGTGGAATTTTGCTGTTCGAGAATATTTCCAGGGCAGCTCATTAGATAAGATTGAAACATTACAATTTAGCGCTTTTCTTTGGTCGCTGTACGTTTGTTTGCAATCCTTGAAGGAATATGAAGCCGGCGGATTTTTGCATGCAGATATACAACCTAGCAATATCTTAATTAACGCTTCGAGTCGCCGGGCTTTCTGTGCTTTAATTGATCCGGCGGGTTTTAAGCTTTCCCCAGAAGGAAGGGTTGCTAGCTATGGCTCAGTTGAAGGAGCCGGACGTCCTGAATATGTGCCGCCGGAAGAAAGAACTTTGCTTTTTCCTGGCAGGACCAGAGATGTTTATGGGCTGGGGAGAACTTATCTGGAACTCTTAAGCGGAATTCCGGCAATCAGGTCAACTGATCAAATGTTAAGAGGAATACAGGCAATGTGCCAAAGAGCCTCAGGTGATGATGTTCGGTCCCGCTATCAGTCAATCACTGAAATGAGTGAAGCTTTTGATGTATTAAGAACTAGTGAGTCGGGGCAATTGAAAGATTTTGAAATGCGGCTGCCCAACAATATTCTTTAGATATTTTTATATGCCAGATGCCTCTGCCAGTTTTTATCGTCAGTTTTAGGGAAGTCAGAACGAAAATGCGCGCCGCGCGATTCCTGCCGGTCCAAAGCCGCTCGGGCAATAAGCTGGGCCACCTCGGTCA
>JAHIZU010000229.1 GCA_018814265.1 Candidatus Margulisiibacteriota bacterium
AATTCAGCAAAAAACCCCTCATCGTTGGATATGATCCTCGCTTTCTGGCTGATAAGTTTGCAGAAGAGATCACTAAGATAATGGAAGAAGCAGGGATCAATTGTTATCTGACGGAAAGAGACACCCCAACACCAATCATTGCCTGGGAAGTCAAAGATAAAAAAGCTGCGGGCGCGGTTGTCCTGACCGCTTCGCACAACCCGGCCCAGTATTGCGGCATAAAATTTATTACTGAGCAGGCTGGGCCAGCAAGTGAAACCATTACTTCAGAGCTGCAGGAAAATTCGAATAAAGATATTAGCGTGCCAAAAGGTAAAAAGAAGGGCTGGGTTGAGCGCTTTGAGCCGCGCGAGCGCTATCTTAAATATATCAGTGCTTTTTTTGACCAGGCTTTAATAAAAAAGGCCAAACTAAAGGTTGTTTATGATGCCATGCATGGGGCAGGCAGGGGCTATATGGACCGGGCTTTGCAGGATTTTGGCTGTCAGGTGGAGGTGCTCCACGGCGAAAGGGATGTTCTCTTTGGCGGCAGCAGTCCCGAGCCAGCTGACGAGCATCTAGGAGAATTAAAGAAGAAAGTAATTGAGTTTAAGGCTGATGTTGGCCTGGCTAATGATGGTGATGCGGATAGGTTTGGGGTGGTGGATGAAAAAGGCAGTTTTTTGAACGCTAACCAGGTTTTTTCGCTGGTCTTTGATTACTTGATCTCAGTCAAAGGCTATAAAGGCTCTGTTGTGCGGTCTGTTGGGACAACTCATATGATCGACAGGATCGCTGCTCGAAAAAAGATCACGGTTCACGAGACGCCGGTGGGCTTTAAGCATATTGCTAAGCTGATGCTTGAAGACGATGTTATTATTGGCGGTGAGGAGAGCGGGGGATTGTCTATTAAAGGCCATATTCCGGAAAAGGATGGGATCCTGGCCAATCTATTGATCGTAGAGATGATTGCTAATGCAGGCAAACCGCTTTCTGCCATTTGGCAGGACCTGGTCAAAAAAGTTGGGGATGTTTATAACGAGCGGGTCAACCTTAAGCTTACTTCAGAAGGTAAAGAACAATTTATGGCTAAACTGCGAGAGAAAACACCGCAGGAGCTGGCTGGGGTAAAGGTCAAGGTTGTGAACAAAATTGATGGGGTAAAGCTTGTTTTAACTGACGGCAGCTGGGTCTTGGCCCGGCCATCCGGCACTGAGCCGTTGGTCAGGATATATGCTGAATCTGATAGGGCTGATAAGCTGGCTGTGATTTTAGAAGCTGTTCGGAATCTGGTATAATAGGTTTGGAGGGAAAAACAATGATTAAGAAAGTGAAAAAGACTAAGAGTTCAAAAGTCAAAGTGGTGATGAACGATGTGGAGTTGAGCCGGGTGCTTAAGCGCATGGCGCGGCAGATAGTTGAGGCTAATAAGGGAGTAAAAGACCTGGTGATAGTTGGGATTATTCAGAGAGGCCTGCCTTTAGCCAAGCGTTTGGCTGAGATAATTGAGACTGAGGAAGGGGAAAAGATACCAGTTGGCGCGCTGGATGTTTCCTTATATCGGGATGACTTGACCAAAAAGGGCCAATATATTGAAGTTAGAAAATCTGATATGCCTTTTGCAGTTACCGACAAAGTCGCAGTTTTAGTTGACGATGTGATCTTTGCTGGCCGTACTGCCAGAGCAGCTTTGGACGGTCTAAAAGACTATGGCCGAGCCAAGAAAGTCCAATTAGCTGCCCTGATCGACCGCGGTCACCGCGAACTTCCTATTCATCCTGATTTTGTGGGAAAGATGATTCCTACGGCCCGAGAGGAAGATGTGAAAGTTGAGATCATGGAAGTGGATGGGGTGGATCGGGTAGTGATCAAGTAGCCGATAACCAAGCGAAAGGATATCGGAATACCAGTATACCAGTTGGGGTGGATCAGATTATTAGTGAATCAGTTTAAACTGCTATACTAATGCACTGATATTCCCCCAACTGGTACACTGATAAACTGATAGCCTTGCTCAATTCCTGTGTTGCCCCCTCAGTTTAGATTCATCCCGTTTCTTCGAATAGTAACGAACTAAGCCATTCAGGCCTCTAATTACTTCTTCGTATTCATAGATTATAGCTTCAGATTCTCTGTTAGAAATATAATTTTTTCTCTGCATCTCTCTAATGTGATTTTGGGTTTCACCAGATTCCTTTCGAGCATGACGATATCCTTTGATTTTTTCGTTATAATAATAACTATTACAACCCTCAGCCATATTTGCGGGAACCGACTTAGACGATCGTCTAACCTGATCTTTTAATCGGAAACGCTCTTCTACTGGCAGACTTTTTGTGATGGTATGTAGCTGCAGCATTAATTTATGCGCTTTCTGCCAAACCCATAACTTTTCATGTGAGGGAATGATCTTTCTAAACTGATTCCCTGATCCACTGATACTCCCTTACTGATTTACTGATTCACTGGTATCCTTATACTTTTCCATATTTATCTCCTCCTTGCTATATAACCAGCAATCTTATTGCCAGGGTTGAGTCTTCGTAGAATGGGTAAAAAGTGTCGAAATTACGACAGGTTTGCACTAATTCTGGAAGTGGATGCTTGTCCGCCGAAGTTCCGATTTATCGGAACGAAGGCGGAGGGTGGATCGGGGGGTGATTAAGTAGCAATTGGTTCCCGCGCTTAAGAATGCTTCTTTCGAAACTGAAATTTAACAGAGTAGATGCAGACAATGAAATATGAGAGCAGGAATGGGAAGAAGGAGCGCGATAGCAATATCTGCCTTTGCCCTGGCTACAGGTCTAGGGGGATATTATGCGGCCAATAAAGTTCGCAATCAAAGGCTTCAGATCACAAAAGGGCCTTCAATTGCGGAAAAAACCCAAAGCGCCAAACCGGCGTGTTATTACCGAGATCGGGCTCAAGGCTTGCCTTATGATTACTATTTATGGCAGGGCGAGAGATCATCTTCAAAATTATCCTCTGCTCCGGCGTTACCGCCAATTTTTACCACGCGCGAGGAAATCCTTGCTTTTGAAGGCCAAGCAGTTAGGCCGCAATTAAAAAGACTGCCTAGCAATGAAGAAGAACTTAGAGTTTTCTTAAAGCGAGCGGAGCAAGATAAGCAAATCACATGGATTAGCAATGGTGACTCTGCTATTTATGACATGATTCAGGGCGAAGTTAATTCTGCTTCTCCAGGACAGAACGTGCATCTTGTCTTTGGTTTTGCTCATGGGGCTTATGGACATTCCGCATTTCTTTCTGAGCTTTTAATTAAAGGAGGGGATGGCCATAGAATTGATGGGGCAACCCACCTGGCCTTGGAATATGGAAGAATTGATTCCAAAGGCGCTGATATGCAGACAGAGTTTGATCGTTTTCTTATAACTGGAGATGTTAATTTAGTTCCCGTCTTGACATCTAGAAATTGGCCAGGCACCCATATCCCAATGGTTGAGAAAGAAGAGATAGAAGCGAGCTATCAGCTTATAAAAACGGGATTTAGTGAATGTTATAACCTAGTTGTGGCAGATTTGCCGCCCAAGATCTTGGTTAGAATTAAGCGTGAAATTGGAGATTATAATTGGTTTGGGGCTAGGGAAATTTTCGCGGTTAGCAGTGTTTGGCAAAGGCAGGATCCGGGCAGAAGAGATGTGGTTTTTTGGAAATGGGGGGCAAGCCATAGTGAAAAACATCGTTTGCCATTCTATATTAGTATTCAAGATCCAAAAGCAAAGGTTGTTTCCCTCGCAATGAACGGAGGGACTTATGTTGATGCTATGGCTTTTGATCGGGTTTTGAAGAAACTAGGCTGGCTTGAAAAGACCTTTATCTTGAAATTGTTTGGGTATCGTGATGCGGATTATATTATTCATATCCCTTCAGAGGGAAGGGAGCGGTGGTGGGGTATTTCAAGAGAAAGGGACCCGGTTGTTCAACATATATTTGATCCGCCCGAGTGAAAAACAAAAGGGCCCCATAAATCAGGGCCCTTTCATAGTTGAAAGCTGAAAGCTTTCTGTTTCGCTAGATTAATGTGTTGCTGGTTGTACAGGATCCCATGAATAAGACATATCAGGCGTTTCTTGATTCTCCACTAATTCAGATACAACCGCCTGCAGCTCAGGACTAAGTGCCACTGTATCTTGAGGAACTGGGCCGGAAACTTGGGCCGGTTCATTAGACATCGTGACCGGCGCGGAATAGCTGATCGTTTGGGAGCTGAAAACAACCTCATCTTCCCGTAAATTCGGGTCATAGGAAGCAAGAACAGCGCCATCTTCGATGGCGGCTTTGTCAGCAGCGATTTCTTCTCTAGTCGGGCCGCAGGTTGGTTCGCCGATACCTTTTAAACCTAAGTTTCCGGAAGGAGCGTGCAACAAAGTGATCATTGAATTACATCCACCCATTTAAATTACCTCCTGAATAAAATATATTTTTTCCCTTCTGGTTTGCCCCGATCGACCGTCTATTGCGATTCGCCTGACGAGGTTACCCAGTTACAGATGGCTTCCTCTGACAACTGCCGCATCCACAGTAGTATAATCGAAATAAGTGGGGGGGAACTTGCATGAAAGCACCTGTCAAGTTAAATGTTTTTTCTAATACCCAAAACCCGATTTAGCAAATAGCTTTCTTCACAAAAGGAAGCTTCAGGAGTTAAATTAAGGTTTGGCCAATGCATTCGAGTGCGGAAACCTGCGACAATATCGTCGCGGTTTCCTGCTGTTTTGGATAGGAGTGGTAAAAAGATAATTCCGGACGTAGATTTCCCGTCAAAAAGTGGTCAGAAATTTCCGATTTAGAAATGCCTTCTCAGTCCGGGGCCGGCGATAAACGTATTTTTTCGCGAATACTTTGGAGCAGCTCAAAATAAATATCGGCAACTTTGAGGAATAACTGCCGGCCGTGCTCAATTACCTTGCCGGCAATAAAGATTAACTGCCAGCGCAAAGTCGCGATGGTTTTCTTGGCCCAGCTTTCTTCCAGGAACAACTTTTTAACGGCGATAACCAGATTGTAAGCCAGCACGCCGATCTCAAAGTAAACGGCATTGGCGGCTAATTCCTGGCTGGGTGCGTAATCCATGCCGAACCCGGTCTTGATTTCTTTGTTGTAATTTTCAGCATTACCGCGTTTGTTATGAAACCTGATTGTCGCGGCAGGGTCTCTGTCAAAATCATTGGTGGCAATAACGTAGTAGCAATATTTGCCCTTTTCAAACAACTTCAATTGCGGAGCCTTCCAGCGCTGGATAATCAAAGTAAAAGGCTCTTTGGTCTTTTCCATGCAATGAACAGCCGTGGTATATTCTCTGCCGGTATCTTTGCCATCTTCATCCAGCAACCTTTGCCACTTTTTTGATTTTGCTCTTTTGATAGCGTCTTTAACTGCTACATCCCGGTCAGCCGTAATTGTAAAGACAATCTCCCTGTCAGTGCAAGTGTTAAAAACGTCCGCATTGTAAGCCGCCGAATCACTTCTGAAATATTTGAGTTTCCTGCCCAAAGATTTCAGCAGGTTATCCGTATGCTCAATTTGTTCTTTTGTGCCCGTTCCCGCGTGAGCGGCACCGTTGCGGTAATCCGAACAAACACATAAGTCCAGATCAGCCAGAAAGCTTAAGAGAACAGAAAAAGAAGTAAACCCTTTGTAACTCATTTCAGCGCAAGCTTTCTGTGTTTCGATTAGTGTTGCATCCGTATCCAGAGTAAAATCATCTTTGTCACTGCGTAAGACTATTTTTCGACAATTGTGCTCATTAACCTTTTTCAGGCCGGCCAAATGTTTGGTTTTTCTGATCCATTCCCCGATGGCGTCTGCTCCGGGGATTTTTGTTAGTCCGCAAATCTTACGTAGCCCCTGATCCAGTTCGATTTCTCGAATGTCTTCCATGCTTCGACCACCACCGCAAAACATCAAGGCCAACGGCAGAACATATTCTGCGGGCTTTAATCCGCGATTGGATTTTGGTTCGGGCAAATTGGCTTTGATTGCTTCGGACATGCCTAAAGCCAAAGCTGCTTCGTAAAAAACACTTAAACCGCTTTTGCTGGTGAGAGTATCAGAAGATTTTTGGAGCTGGAAGTCTAGCAATTTTTGTTGTATATTAGTTGACATAAGGGCTGTTCCTCCTTGGAAAATTAGTTTCACCCAATGGGTGATCTTTTACAACCTAATTATACCGAGGGAAACGGCCTTTTTAAATGGGGTTCTATTTCGGGACTAGGGTAATATTGCCCCCTTTTCAAACAACAAAAAAAGCGTTAGCATATACTTGCATCCCCGCTTAAAGGCGCACTATAGTTTTCTATCGTGGGAGGGCTTCAATCTTGCAT
>JAHIZU010000230.1 GCA_018814265.1 Candidatus Margulisiibacteriota bacterium
AATGTTCGTTAACAGGCGCTTGCTCAGGCCCAGATCAAGGTCTTTGACTTTGGTCTGGACTTCCAAGTATTCCTTAGCCGCTTTGGCTTGTTCTTCCAGGGTGATCAAGTGCTCGGCAACCTCGATCTTTAGGTCGCTGATCCTGAGGATGTTTTGTTCCGCGGCGATCAATTTTTTCTCGGCCGAATATTTTCTGGTCTTATATTTATTAATGCCAGCGGCTTCCTCAAAAACCGCGCGGCGCTCTTCGCCTTTACTGGAAAGGATGGCATCAACCTTGCCCTG
Source organism: Candidatus Margulisiibacteriota bacterium (assembly GCA_018814265.1). Classification (GTDB taxonomy): domain Bacteria; phylum Margulisbacteria; class WOR-1; order O2-12-FULL-45-9; family O2-12-FULL-45-9; genus JAHIZU01. The sequence continues at coordinate 286 of JAHIZU010000230.1, forward strand.
GGTAATGATCGAATATGTCCCTTCGCCCAGCCCGGTGTCCAGCAGCAGGTCTTTAATGTCTTTTAATCGGCACTTGTTTTTATTGATCAAGAATTCACTTTCGTCTTCGCGGTAAGTGCGGCGTTTAATGGCAACTTCAGTGAAGGAGACCGGTAGTTTGCCTGCGGAATTGTCAAAAACCATGGCAACTTCAGCCAGGGACAGGGATTTGCGGGCAGCAGTGCCGGCAAAGATGATGTTGGAAAGATTGGCGACCCTTAGTTCGCGCGGATTATCTTCGCCCAGGACCCAGCGGGTGGCGTCCAAGAGATTGCTTTTGCCACAGCCGTTCGGTCCGACAATGGCGGTGATCCGGGCATCGGAAGAAAACTCGATCTCCGTTTGATCGGCAAAGGTCTTGAAGCCGCGCAAGATTAAGGATTTGAGGAACATCTTGCATTAATAATAACATAAAATCGATTCTGGGGGCAACTAAGCGAAATGATGTTCTTAAGTGTTGAGGGGAGCCTCCCTGAGCGACTCGATTGAGCACCTCGACTTCGCTCAGTGCTGCCCTGAGCTTGTCGAAGGGCTCGTCGAAGTCTTGTCGAAGGCCCCCCTTATTTAATTATCCAGAATAATATTGGGCTGTGTTCACGTTCCCTACAGCTCTCATCACGTCAACCGCTTTTTGGTAAGCGGCTTCCTCTGCGGCTTTTACAGAAGTCTCATCCATCCACCGCAACATCTCATCAATCACAGCTAGTTTTTTGCGGCCAACTTTTGGGCGAGTCCCTTGCTCATTGCCAGTGGCCATATTTAATACTTGCTGCCAACCCGGGACCGCTTTTATCATGGCTTCATAAAGAACGGTCGCATAGTTAAGCTTTTGGAACCCGCCTTTTAATGATGTTCTGGCCAGGTCATGCAAGGCAAATCCTGAACCGCCATGTAAATTAACCGGCATTTCCGGGAGCGCATTTCTAACTGCGAAGAGCCGGTCTTCTTCCATGACTGAGCTTCCGGGAAGAGCCCCATGCACGTTCTTGGAGAGGGTCACCACCAAAACATCTACCCCGGTTTCCTTGGCAAACCGGATCGCTTTAGCTGGATCGGTCGGCTCCGCAACGTCCACCAGCTCGATCTCACCTTCAATTCCGACTCCTTTAGGATGAGCATAGTTGACCCAGTCGCGAGCAGTGCCAGTAAGCTGTTCCCAATCCTTCATCTTTCCGCCATCAAAAGCAGCGGAAGTGAACCCTGCCTGAACGCCGGCTTCTAAAATATTTTTCCTGGCGCCGTGGTCATAATGTATCGCGATCGGGATCCCCGCCATATCGAGACTTTCATAGACCGCAAAGATATGCTGCACAAAATCTTCCAAGCCTGCCTGGATCCCCTCGGCGCTAAAACCGTGCCTGGAAAGAACGCCGGTATAGGGAGAGCCTTCCTTTCCAAGCTCACTATCCGCGATCTCCAAAAGGACCGGAGCTTCCAGGTCTCTGGCCGCCCGAAGGACTGGTGTCACAGTTGAAGGGCCGATGTATCCGGCTTCCCAGCCTTCTGCCGGTTTCAAAGGAAAATTCCTGATGTTGAAGGCTAAGACCGCAAAGTTACCCTTCGCGATCGGCTGTCTATACATCTCGCCAAACCCCATGGTCCTGATGTTTCTTCCTCTTTTCATCTGAGCTAATGTTGGATGCGCTGATAATGGTGCTAATTGAATTATTCCTGGCATTTTCTTTTCCTCCTTAGTTTAATAATCTCATTGGATTTTTATTTTTGAAACAATTTTGATTCTTCTCACCACCCCCTTAAATTAAATCATTTTTATTTATCCTCAACAAAGCGAACCGCATAGTCGGGGTCGTGAGGGCTAGGGTAGCGGTAGATACGGTAGCCGCTGCGCAGGCGGCGAAGAACAAATTCGCCCGGATACTTTTCATGCTCCGTTTCTGTCCATATCCAATAGCCTGTGCCTTCTAACTGATCTCCTAGCAATCTGTTTAGGTCCAACAATTCTGGTTCGGTTGAGATCCTGATTTTACTGCCAGG
>JAHIZU010000231.1 GCA_018814265.1 Candidatus Margulisiibacteriota bacterium
CGGAGCTTCATAGCCGGAGACCAGGCGTTTATAAGAATTTACCGTCGGCGCAACAATAGCGGTCAAAGCCCTGGCATGCTCCAGCTGGCCAGCCAGATAGCTGTAGGCGACCTCAGAAAGTTTATACTTATCCTTAGGATCAAAAAAAGCGTTCTTCCCTTTCTTATCAAACAAGGACTGGTGCACGTGCATGCCCGACCCCGCCTCCCCATAAAGCGGTTTTGGCATAAAGGAAGCGTAAAGGCCATGCTGGGCCGCGATCGACTTGATAACGTATTTTAAAGTGATCGTATTGTCAGCAGAAGTCAGCGCGTCAGAATATTTAACATCAACCTCATGCTGGCCCGGCCCTACCTCATGGTGGGACATCTCTGAGGTCATGCCCATAGCCTCTAAGGCAAAGGTTATGTCTTCGCGGACCTCTGAAGCGTAATCCCTGGAAGGATAATCAAAGTACCCGCCGATATCATGCGGCACGGTCGTGATCTTACCGTCATCTTTCTTAAAAAGATAGAACTCAACCTCCGGCCCGGTATTAAAAACATAGCCCAGCTTGCTGGCTTCAGCCAGTACTTTCTTTAAGATGGAACGCGGATCACCGCCAAAAGGCTTGCCGTCCGGCGTGTGGACATCGCAGATCAGCCTAGCTGACTTTCTCCCCTCGGTTTTCCAGGGAATGACCTGATAGGTCAAAGGATCAGGCTTCAGAATCATGTCCGATTCAGCGATCCGGACAAATCCTTCAATTGACGAGCCGTCAAACCAGACACCTTTATCAAAGGCGTTCTGCAAACTGGCCGCCGGGATCGTCACGCACTTCATCATGCCTAAAATATCCGTAAATTGCAGTAAAACAAACTTGATCTCATCTGATTTCGCTCTGCCCAAAACCTCTTTACTTGCCGTATCTAATCCCATGGTACTTTCCCTCCTTTTTAATACTGGCCGATTGAGACGCTCGCCCTTGGCTGTCTCGATCGTACCTTTTTTCAGGAAACGGTCGCGCCAGTAGCGCGCAGTATCCAGCTTGATACCCATATCACGACTTATTTTTCTTAACGAATCCCCCTTTCCTATTCTTTTAATTACTTCATCGACCTTTTGTTTATCAGCGTGCAGACCGTATAATCCGGTCATGGCGCGTTCGGAAAATGTTTCATTGCATTGGTTGCAGCGGTATCGGCCTCGCTCACCTTGCTTGGTCTTATACGAGCCGAACTTAACGAGGTTGCCGCTGTCGGTTTGACGATAAAAGGGGCAATTTGGGTTAGGACAAAACATCTTGCTCGACACCATGGCAGGATTTTAGCAGGTAATTAAAAACTTGTCAACAGTATTTTGGGTCAGCTGAGAGCAAGCGGAAAATCGTCGAATTTACGATACTCTAACTAAAAGAGGAAGTTAAAAAGGTACCCTACCGCCATGATACCCAGGGCTACGATACCGAAGAAGACCAAAAGAAGGCGCAGGCGCATGACAGACTTAAGAATGATCGCTTCTGGGAATGAAAGACCGGCAATGGCCATCATAAAAGCCAGCGCTGTACCAATAGCTATCCCCTTTTGCGTGAACGCGAACACCACTGGCACAAGAGTGGAACATCCTGCATAAAGCGGCACGCCGATGATGACCGCCAGCGGCACAGCAAAGATCGATTCAGACTTGATATATTGCGTGATCAATTGAGTTGGCACATAACCGTGAATGATCGCTCCTATACCCACCCCGATCAGGATAAAAGGAAAGACTTTCTTGAAGATCCAGGCAGTTTCTGCGTAAGCGAACTTAAGTTTACCCTGCAGGTCCTGGGGCATTTCAGCTAACGACTCGGGTTTGTCTAATTTGATTATGTCATGTTTCAAATTAGTCTGCTGCAGGATCATGCCACAGGTCACGCCGAGCAAAATACCGAATCCCGCATAGGTGAAGGCGACTTTAGGGCCGAACGTTCCCAGCATCAGCACAAAAATGATCTCATTGACCAATGGAGAGGTGATCAAAAAGGCGAACGCCACGCCCATGGGCACGCCGGCTTCCAGAAAACCAATAAAGAACGGTATTGAGGAGCAGGAACAGAACGGGGAAATAGCCCCGAATATCGCCGCTATTAAATAGCCAATGCCAAATCTCTGGCGCGAGAGCAGCCGCTTGATCTTTTTTGGAGAAATATAGGTACGCAAAAAGCTGATCAAGGTTATGACCAGCAGGATCGAAAAAGCGATCTTTAAAACATCATAAATAAAGAAGTTAACACTGGAAGCTAAGGCAGTACCGGACTCAAGCCTAAACAAATTATAAGTGCATATATCAGCGATATATTGAAACATAAAAGAAGTATATCAGTCGATCGGAATATTTTCAACCAGGTCAACTAG
>JAHIZU010000232.1 GCA_018814265.1 Candidatus Margulisiibacteriota bacterium
GCGTAGGATTATCGGCAATTGGCCAAGAGACAAACACACCAATGGGATCAATTGGATATGAAGGAACTGGAGTTAAAGGAACAGGCGGAAGATATGGAGTAAAAGGAATAAGTAACGGATGCGGTATTTTCGGCTCTGGCAATCTTACTGTTGGTGGATCGTTTGAAAGCAGGTATGGGATTGGCGTAAAAGGTAAAGGGAATATAACGGGAGGGTATTTTGAAGCACAGACTGGCTACGGGATTTTTGCTATTGGGAATGGAGAAAAAGGCGGCATCTTTGGCTCTTACGGGAATCTGTCAATAACAGACCAAAAATATGGCGTTGCAGGTGTGAGCGACCAGGGAAGCGGCGTGTACGGAGAAATAAAGAGTGATTCTCTTGATAACTTCTGGAAAGCCGGTGTTTATGGAAAAGGTGGAGCAAAAACTCACGGGGTTTTTGGTTATACGAGCGCAACCCAAGGCATAAGAGCTGGCGTCTCTGGCATAGGAGATGACACCTATGGCGTTTATGGTAAGAGTGAAAGAGGCTATGGAGTATACGCTAAATCAAATGCTGCTACAAAGGCAGCAGTTTTTGCAGAGAATCGCGGGGGAGGTGCCGCCCTGGAACTAGGCCACGGAAAAATTAAAATTAACAAATATACGGGTCAACAAACAGTTGACGAGGTTACAATTAACCAGGCTGTAGGCATTGCAAATTTTGCCTATGTAAGCGGCCACCACTCAGATGAATATGTTAAAGTAAATAATAATCAGGTTGATCCGAGTTCGATAATATTTTTATCTATGAAAAAAATTGGCACAACATCACACCAAGATTATTCCGTCATGGTAAAAGATCAAATACAAGGACAATTTAAAATTTATATTTATCCGGGAGTGCGCGGCGAAGGCAAAGTTCAAGTTGCTTTCATGGTAATAAATTAGACTAACCGTTTCGCGAAATAAGTTTACGGCTAAATTAGAATCGCATGAAAAGAGAATATAAACATATAAGTTTTGTGCTTTTCACCTTAAGCTTTGTGCTTGTTGGCAATAAGAATATCGAAGGAAACCATGAATAGAAAAGATTTGAAATTTATCCTGCAGGAAGGCGAAGGCTTTAAAGTAGAGTTTAAGGAAAACTCCGGTGGTCTGGACAAAGACATGGTGGCTTTTGCCAATGCGGGAGGAGGAAGAATCTTCCTTGGCATTGACGACGCCAAAAAGGTAAAAGGCATCGGGCTGACCAATAGGACTAAAGCGCAGATCCAGGATATCGCCCGAAATTGCGATCCCCCAATTAGTATAAATATCAGCTCTTTCGAGAATGTGGTAATTATCAACGTTCCTCCTTCCGATAATAAGCCCCATAAGTGCTCTTCAGGGTTCTATTTAAGAAAAGACGCTGCTTCCCAAAAGATGGGCCGGGATGAATTGGTTGATTTCATTTATGACCAGGGCAGGAAGAATTTTGACGCCCTTCCCTCTAAGTTTAAACTCGAAGATTTGGACCGGTCCGCGCTTAAGGATTTTCTTAAAAAAGCAGGCGTTAACGTCAAAACCAGCGCCAGGGAAACACTCTTTAATATAGGAGTCTATGAGAACGGCAAAATAAACAATTCCGGTATCCTGTTTTTCGCGAAATCCCCCAAGAAATACTTCCTTAACGCTTATATTACCTGCGCCAGATATTTAGGCCTAAATAAAACAGAGGTGCTTGACCGGGCGGATTTTGAGGGAAATATCGTCTCGCAGGTTGATGAGGCGATAAGGTTCATTAAAAGAAACACGCGGCTGTCTTACAAGATAAGAGGGATCCAAAGAGAAGAAGTGCCAGAGTACCCTGCCGGGGCCCTCCGAGAAGCGGTTATCAACGCGGTTATGCACCGTGATTATTTTGAACGGGGGGCAAATATCCAAATTGATATTTTTGATGACCAGGTTGTGGTCTCCAATGTCGGCTCCCTGATCAAACCGTTGACCAGAGAAAAACTGGGTCGGATCGCGGTAAGGCGAAACCCCTTAATTGCCGACCTTTTCCACAGGATCAAATATGTTGAGAAGATGGGGACGGGGTTAGCCCGGATCAAGCAGGAATGCAAAAAACATGGGGTAGGACTGGAGATCGAAACTAACGGTTTATTTATTGTCACTTTCAAGAGTGTCCCTGTAAGTGTCCCTGCAAGTGTCCCTGCAAGTGTCCCTGCAAGTGTCCCCCTAAATGAGCGCCAGAAATGGCTCCTAAAACACCTTTTAGAGCACAAAAAAATTACAACCAAAGAATTCCACGGCAAATTTATGAAGGTCAGCTTAAAAACCATCAAGCGGGACCTGGCATATCTGCGCAAGAACAGGATTATAAAATTTATCGGCGCGGCAAAAAAAGGACATTATGTTCTCTCTAAAACAAGAAATTAAACAAGCAACTTTTGCGCTTTTTACTTTAAGCTTTGTGATTGCGCTAGCCCTCCCCTCGCGCGCAGCGCTCACTAGTGACAACTACATGATCCCTGACCTCGTAGTCCCCGCTGGCGGCGCAACGGAAATGACTTCAGATAACTACATACTGCAAGATTCAAAAGGCTTCTATGGCGGGGAGTTTTCTAATGGTCACGTTATCCAGCTTGGGCCAATTTATGTATTGGGGACTGGGGAGGTGGGGGAAGGGCCTCCAGTTATTGAAGTTCCGCCAGGAACTGTGCTTTTGAATATTGAGCGGGACAGGGATGACATTAAGATCAGCTGGGATCCACAGCAATATCCAAATCCTCAAATCTTTATCCTTGATGGCAATGGAACAGGACA
>JAHIZU010000233.1 GCA_018814265.1 Candidatus Margulisiibacteriota bacterium
ATTATTCTTAAAAAAATCTTCAACTGAGAGCTGATTCTTTTTTATATAGCGTAAGGCGCACATTTTACTGACAAAGATGCTTAGATCAATTGCTTTGGCGCTTTGACTTTTGTCAGTTTGGCCGAAGACCTTGGTTTCCACAATGATCGGGACATTAGCTTCCTTAGCCGCGGCCAACACAAAGGGTTCCTCAGAGCCGGCGCGGTGAACATGCAGGATGTCAATTTTTCTTTCTTTTAACAGATTGACAAATTGTGCTTTATGTTCGTTGAGAATAAAAGTGGGGAAGGAGTCCTTGAGTTGTTCGTAACGCTCACCGCCTGATTTGGCGGCAAAGACAGCCAGATTAAAAAGATCTTTATCCAGATATCTGGAAAATATTTCCAGGGACTTTTCCGTCCCGCCCAGGGAAAGCTGGTTAACGACCTGAGCAAGATTGATCTTTTTCATTCATGCCCCTTGATCCAGTTGCTGATCGCCTCGATTGCTCCGGGTTTGCCCATTCTTTCCTGGCCGGCCTGCGCCATCAAGCGCAGCTTGTCCGGATGCCGCAGCAAATGCCAGACTTCTGCGGCGATCGAAATGGGCTCACTGTCCCGCACCAGGTGAAGGGCGTTGCCCAGCAGTTCTTTCTGAGCCTCGGCAAATCGCCTGTTGTATTGCGAGCCGCGCCCGTAGAATGAAACAATTGGTACGCCAGCGCCTGCTGCCTGTTCATTGCCTGTGCCAGATAGTCCGATGATCAGATCAGCTTGCGCCAGGACTTCGGCAAAGGACACTTTGTCCATATATTCCGGGACATTTTTGAGCGTAGTTGCTGTGAGGAATTTTAAGCCGAAGTCAGTGTTTTTCAATTTGATGATCTCTCCGATAATTTCTTGAAAGTCAGCAATGTTGAGGTTGGCATCGTCCCTGGTCCCGGGCAGCAGGCCCATAACCCTGGTGCTTGGATCAGATGTTTTTTGGCTGCGCAGATTTTTAAAACAGTCCATTAAAGGATTCCCAACATAGGCTGCTGACTTAATTTTTAGCCCGCGGGTTTGCAGGTTTATCTCTGTTACCTTGTCCCGGACAAAGACCTTGAGCGCGTATCTTTGCAGCAGCAGTTTTTCCCATGGCGTGTAGCTGTAGCCGAAGCGTTTGTAATAAAATGATTTGTTAACCCCAACAAATATAAATGGGGCTTTGGCGACCAAGGCGCCGATGATCGGCACCAGATCGCCAATCGCAACTGTTAGATCGAATTTCCCTCGCTGCGCTTTAAGAATAGCGATATGTTCGGCTGTATTGCCCAGCAAGCCGGCGTAAATGTCCTGGGCCAGATAAAACAGGTTGCGCAGGGAAAACCCGCCGCTGGGCAGTTTATTTTTTGGCCCGAGGACGGTGACAGGTAAAGAGGCAAAGGCCTTGCCTTCCCCGACTATGGGCAGGACAGCTGATTTAGCTTCTGACCCAAGTTTTTTAATGATCTCAGCCGCGACCAGGTCCTCACCGTGTCCATTAGTGATAAAAAGTATTTTTTTCATTGGCGATGAGTAAGTTTGTACCAGCTCAAGGATAGCAGGTGTTCAATATACTGGCGGGTTTCCCTCCAGCCCATTTTGCTTTCGCCAGCAGAGCGTTCCACAAAGGTGATCGGATACTCCATAACTTTACCTCCGTGCCTGCCTTTGACCTGTAGCTCCAGGCCAACCTTACAACCAATAGGATCGATCTCAGCATTGTCTAAAATGGCTTTGTCGAACATAAAGTAGCCCGAAGTCAGATCTTTGACCGGCGTTAATAGGTTGCCCAGGGCCCTGGCGCCCCAGGAAAGGAATTTGCGGTACCAGATCCATTTTGAGGTTGCGCCGCCCTTGATGTGGCGGCTGCCGATCACCATCAGGGCTTGGCCGGACCTAATAAGTTCATACATCGCGGGCAGGGCTTCCGGAGGATGGCTTAGATCCCCGTCCATGACACAGGCGATCCGCGCCTTGGCTAATCTGATGCCGTCCAGAATTGCCGGGCCAGGCCCTTCCCGTTTGGTGCGGATGTAAACCCGGATCGGGTAGGAGTTAGCCATTTTTTCCGCCAGCTGGGCCGTTCCGTCCGGTGAACTGTCATCAACAATTATTAGCTCAGCCTTGATGTCATGTTTCTTTAGAGCATCGCAAACCCTGATGATCATGGTTTCGATATTCTTGTTTTCATTATAGGTTGGGACTATTACAGATAGGTCCAGGTTTTTCATTTTAGTAAATGACTAATAATTCCCCGCGTTTCCCATAGACCACTGCTGTATCTTTAATCCTCTCAAATTCAGCCGCGGTGGTGAAACAATAGCCTTTTTTCTCCTTGATGAAATCAGCTAACTCTTGTTCATTAGCTAAGAAAACAACTGGCCGGCTGCTGTAAAAAACCACTCCTGGCCGATTGCCGACATTATAAGCTGCGATCAACTCATCCGGCAGAACAACTAAGTTTACTTTGGCTGCCAGTTCTTTGGCGCCTTTATATTTTTCAACCGCGGGCAGGGTTTGCGTGGTCAGGATCAAAGTCAGGATAAAGACCATGACAGGAAGAGTAAAGAACGACAGGTTGTATTTGCGAAAGGCAAAGGTAGCGATCGAGAAAAGGCTGCCAATTACGAGTAC
>JAHIZU010000234.1 GCA_018814265.1 Candidatus Margulisiibacteriota bacterium
AATCAGATCGCGTGATGTAATCCGCATTAATCTACTTCTAACGCGATTTAGCTGCCTTCGCCCAACGCTTTGTTCCATTTTTAGCAGATTCTCGATTTCTACAATTTCAATTTCCATATCCGGATAAGCTCGAAATATTTTTTTTCTGATTTCAGCTACTGCAGCTTTGCGGTCAACCCATTTCATACTAAAGCCGGTTGCTTCCAGCTCTAATAACGGAAAGCTTTCAATAATTGCTTGGGTGTATGAGCCCGAGAATGGCGCCAGTTGATATGAGCTGACACCAGAGCTCTTTAAGAGCACGCTGGCACCTATCGCAGAGATTTCGTCTTGCAGCGCAGCCTTTTTGGCGGCCAGCCGCCTGCCCTGATTTGACTGATTTTCAAAAGAATTGATTTTTGTCATTAAGTGAGGGAATTTTTGTGAGATCCTGACGCGGATCAGCTGAATTGTGTCAGACATACTCCTGGGTAAAATTAACTGCAATGGCGAAAGATCAGGCCGGTTTTTATAAGTTACCGCAGCGAATAAGTGCTCCTTTATTGGTAAGGCACCATCTCCTTCCAGGGCTTTCGTCAAGACAGCTGCCAAATATTCCGGGGAGACATCAGCTGGCTCAAGTTTTCTCTGATCCAGCCTGGCCAGGCCGCGATTGTAGATTATTCTGGCCAACGATCTGGTCATTTTGTCCAGAAGTTGATGGGAACGGTTCGCATTTGTTCGGCTGATACCCATGATTAAGAATGTTTCGGTAAATCAAGCGCGGAATTTCAGCTAGGCAGGCAAAATGGACTAAAAACTGCGGCCAATATTGAGGTTAAGTTCGGTTATTTTTCCCTGGTCCTGGATCTCATTAATTAAAAACTTTGGGGTAAATAAATAGCCCTGCCATAAGTAGTCAATGGAAACTGCCTGATAAACCCCGCTATAAGTACTTGCGCCAGCTAAAAGCCTATAATCTTGGCCATTATAATTATATACAATATCGCTGTTTTTTATCTGAAAATCAAATTTTCCCATGTGAAAATTGATATAAAAGCCGTCAAATAACTGCCTGTTTATAAAGCCGCCAAAGCGTGTTGCATTGATGCCAGCTGAATAATCCACATTGGTGATGACCTGCTCAAACTCCGGGCCGATCTTTAGCCCTAAAAGATTAAAGCCAGCGTCAAACCCAATGCCAACACCTTCTCCAATACCAGTAATAAACCCAAGATGGGCATCTGATACCAGTGGTAAGTTCTCAACTTTCATAGCAGATGAGGTTGTTGCGCAAAGAAGTGATAAAAGTAAGACAAGAACCAAAATTTTGGTATTAGAAAGCATATTGATAATTATAGGCAAAATGGGCAATTTAAGCAAGATTCCGCAACGTTAAGGCGCAAATGCGACAACCCCATTAACTTTCTTATTTTGAGTATACCATAGTTTGAATTGAGCCGGTGTCATCATGTTGGGAAGGCCCATGTGCCAGCGGCGGTTAATGAAGCGCCGGAGGTATTCATTAACCATTTTCTGCACAGCAATTTTTTCCTCCTTTCGGTATTTTACCCACCCCAAACATTCGCTTCTAAGACTGCGGTTGAAGTTTTCAATAAAGGCTTGATCATTCTTTTTGTAGGGTCTCGCAAACCGATGCTGACTGCCGGCTTTTTCAACAGCAGAAGGATAACCCCCTTTAAATTCAGATCCTTCGTCGGTCTGGTGAAGCTTGGCTGGCCCATAGAAGGCTTTTTGCTGAAAGAAGGCTTTGACGCCGGTTTCGCTTTCCAGGTTATCGACAATGACAACGGCCGGCTCTTTGGTAAAGACATCAATACTAGTGTGGGCAAAGAGTTCGCCGAAATTGACGGTATCGTGCTGGATGACTTCGCAGGGCTGCGTGGCTTTGGGAGTTTCTCCGCGATACTGATGGGGTTTGGAAGCAGCGCCCAGTTCAAAGTCTTGCTTCAAGACCCGGTAGATGGTTGGGACGGGGATTCTTACGGCGTGGTTTTCCAATAATTCTTTAGCGATCTTTTGGCCGCACCAACCGGTTTCGCTGCGAATGCTTCTTATTTTTGCCGGGACAATTCCAAGCAGCTTTCTTTTTTGTCTTCGCCTTTTACACTCTTTCTTTTTTCTAATGAATTCACGAATCCCTAGTATTTTGATTTGAGCGATCCAGCGGTAGACGGTGGCTCGATCTCGATTCACTCTTTGGCCTATTGCCGCTGGCTTTAAGCCCGCCAGGTGCAATTCCTAGGCCACTTCGAATATTGTGTAACGATTCATTTGCCAACACCCCTTTCTTCAGGTTTAACCCCTTAGAAAGTATACAGGGTGTCGCATTTTAAATGATAATTTTGCGGATACCGGAGCCGCTTTGCTGGGCTTCCAGGCGAAGGATCAGGGTATTGTACTCAACTGAATCAAGCGTCAGCTGGGGGCTATTAAAATAAGTCCTTTCCTTGGCTATTTGAAAGGGAATTATCCTGCTTTCTGCAAAAGAGGAAAACTGCAGAAATAGGACCAAAAGTAAAATTTGTAGGGATCTAACAAGCATGAATGCTCTCTTGAACTAGCATATCATGAAAAGATCAAGCGGGCAACTGAAAGCAGTCCTACCGCTGAAATCTTCTGATTTGTCGTGTGGTTGTAGTGGTTAACACTGTTGACGTGGTAGGCGTTAATTGTTCGTCAGGTGCCTTAGGCTCTATGACTGGACTTAGAGTTGTTGTTGAGGTTGGAGCTGGTGGTTGTGGCGTTGGGCTTTTAATGGTTGTAAGGGTATGCTCTTTAATTATCCGCAAAGGCGCAGAAAACATATAAGATTGAAACTTTTGGATGCGGTGATTAGAGGTATCAGCTACATAGATGCTTCCAGAGTGGACTGCAATGTCATGGGGATTATCAAATTCACCGTTTTCCTCGCCAATTTCTCCCCATTTTGTTATAAATTCGCAATTAGAATCAAATTTTTGAATACAATCATTCTCTATATCAGTAACGTATACGTTGCCAGCGGTATCAACTGTGATCCCCTTGGGCTCAAGGAATTGGCCAGCGCCAGACCCTTTGCTTTCCCATTTAGTCAGATAATTTCCGTTTGAATCAAATTTTTGAATGCGGTGGTTATTTGCATCAACAACATATACATTGCCCTTGGGACCAACCGCAACTCCTTTAATTTGGTCGAATTTACCAATTCCTGCCCCTTTGCCGCCCCATGATTGTATTAAATTAAAATTAGAAGAATTAAATTTTACAACATGATAATTTGTGGCTATAAAGACATCCCAGCCTTGGCCAGCGGCTACCCCTTGCGGATAACCAAG
>JAHIZU010000235.1 GCA_018814265.1 Candidatus Margulisiibacteriota bacterium
TCAAAAACAATCCCGGAAAAATCCGCGTACACACCATCATTGAGATAATAATAGTTTTTATTGTTGCGAAAAGTGCGGCCAATTACCTGGGTAGCCAGCGTGCCTGCTGGGCCAACAAAAAAGCGACCTGGTTCAGCAATAAAATGGGTTTGCTTATCAAATAAGCGGCTCAGCTTCTTTTTGATCTGCTTGGCTACATCCTTAAAGGTCAGATGATCATCATCATCAAAATGCCTGATCGGGAATCCCCCACCAATATCAAGGATGCTCAAATTTAAACCTATCCGCTTGGCTTCATTAAAAATAAGTGAAGACACATCAAGCGCTTGCAAATAATTATCAACATTGACACACTGGGATCCCACATGAAAGGCTACCCCAGCCGGCTGCAGGCCCAATGATTTTGCTTTTTTTAGGAGGAAGATCGCCTGGTCAGCATCAGCGCCGAACTTAAGCGACAGCTCAACCGTGCTGCCATGATTATTAACCTTAATGCGCACCAGAACTTTAGCATTAGGGCAATGCTTGGCCATCTTGTAAAGCTCAGCTTCATTATCAAAGGTCATTAATTTGACTTTTTTCTTGTAAGCAAACGCTATGTCCTCATTAGACTTGATCGTGTTGGCAAAAATGATCTTCTGCGGGTCAGCGCCCAAACCAAGGACCAGCTTCATCTCATTGGCACTGGCCACATCAAAACCCGCTCCCAATTTGATAAAAGTCTTGATAATTTCAGGGTGCGGATTGGCCTTGATCGCGTAATACGGAGTAACACTTGAAAGATAGCGGCGAAATCGCTGATACTGCTGTTTTAAAATATCCTCGTGGATCAGCATTAGAGGCGTGCCATGTTTCTTAGCTGATCTGCGGATCAGTTTCTCCAGCCCACCCCGTCCAGCTCCATTGAGATCACTGGTTTGTTGCTTTTTTTTCATTACTTCCCTGCCAGGGCAGCGACAACATCAGGATTAAGATTAACGTTATCAAGCGAAACAAAAGTCAGGTCAGGCTGCGAGCTGTCCTTTCTCTCATAGCTGCGCGCCAGCATGGGATTAACAAGAAAGGTGGTAAATTGCCAAACCTCTTCCTGGCTTGGCTGCGGATAATCGTATTTGGTAAATTTGGTATTCAGGTTCTTAAGCGGGGTCCAGTCCACCGCTTGGGAAACAAAAGGAGAGAGGTAAGGCATAGAGACCTCCAGGATCGCTTCATAGTCAATATCATCCGGCAGGTTAAACCCCTTCCTGGGATTCCTGATCATCCAGATGGCCGCCGCGACCACGGAAATAGCGACCTGCATGGTAGTCGCCTGCTGGTGAGGCACCAGTTTGCGCGCGGTATGTATATCCAACAAACTGCCGCACCACCAGGAGTCAAAATCATGGCCCATCAGCAAGACGCCAAGCTGGTCTTCGCCGTCGATAATTTCATCGCTCATGATCCGTTGTTTTTCCTGCAGGTGGAATTGCCTCATTTCCAGCTCGTGCAGCGAATTGATCGCCGCGTTTGACGGGCAATAAGCGTAGTGCACAGTTGGCCGATAAACAGCTTTCCCGTCTTCCCAAACTGTCATGCGGTCAGAAATGGAAAAAGCCTCGCCATGGCGAATGACCATGCCGGTGATCTCGCCGCAAGGCACCCAGGACCTAACCCAGGTCTTCATGCCAATGGACTTCAAACAGATCTGGTTACGCGGCCCGACCTTATGGAAATGGGCAAAAAGTGGAATGTTCCTTTCGTGGGTACCCCAACCCAGCTCGGCCGGCGCCACCCCTTCTTCAAAAAAGCCTTCGATGCTCCAGGTATTGACAAATTCATTGACCTGCTTTGGCTGATCCGTGATCTGGGTATCGCGCTCAGAAACATGGATTACTTTAGTGCCGGTAAGTTGCCCTAGTTTTGCAAAATTCTTATCTTTGATAAATTGCTTTAATTGATCGACTCGCGGGTCTTTCGGTTTTTCATCAATGATCTTATTTGCGATACCAATTAAGGCGTGTTTTGTAAAGTGAGAAACGAGTCCCGGGTTGGCCCCGTGGTCAACCACGGCAGTAGGCGCTTTGTCCCCCCACGTCTGCATCACTTTTTTAAGTTCCATGTGTCGGGAATAGAGGGTATACCTGGTAGGATCATTGCGTTCCGCGTCTTTATAAGGGTCCCATTCTTCTACTGAGGTATTGCAGTAAAGGACTTGATTATCCTTGCACCATTTCAGGATCGAGATACAATCGATATTCCAGGCCAGGTCAATGATCAGGTCGCCCGGGCCAACGTACTTCTTGAGTAAGGTCCGGTAATTTTGCTTGGTCACCTTATCCGTAACGTAGTTTACACCTTTATCCAGCGAATCCTTGACCCGATGGCGGTTGTCCACATAATCCATGATGGTCACGTTCTTGGGATCAACATCAATGTGGCGGATAACCAGCGGAATAGCGCATTGGGAGACAGAACCACAGCCAATGATCAATATTTTTCCGTCTAATTTAACATATTTCTTATTAGGTGTTTTTATCATTTATTCCTCCTAAACCAAAAAATCTGAGACTGAACATCTCGGTTTTTTATTTTAACAAACAAATTATCACTTTGCAATGATTTGTAGTATAATATTTTCGATGCGCCAGTAGCTCATCTGGATAGAGCGATTGCCTTCGAAGCAATAGGTAGCGGGTTCGACTCCTGCCTGGCGCACTTTTATTTTAA
>JAHIZU010000236.1 GCA_018814265.1 Candidatus Margulisiibacteriota bacterium
ATAATTGCAATGATCTTCCAGCCCCTGCGTGATGCTGTGCAAAACCTGGTCGACCGCGTCTTTTTTCGCGCGCGCTACGACTATCAAAGGATCTTGAATAAGTACAGCCATGCGCTGGCTCAACCCATGGCGGATCTCCGGCGCTTTTCCCGCATCGCCCCATACCTTTTGACTAAAGCCATGAACCTCAAGGGCGCTTCCTTTATGGTCCTGGACCGGGAGTCCCATAACTTTGTGGTAAGGGCAGGGGAGAGGGATGCGCTTGAACTGGTTGGCAGCACGATCCAGGAAAAATCTTTGTTGATCAGTGAACTGAGAAATATCAAGAAGGAACTCTCGCTGGAAGAAGTCATGAGCCTGGCCAGGACTAGTGAAAAAGATAAGGCGAAATATGAGGCCATTGCCGATGAAATGAGAAGCCTTAAGACCGTGCTGGCTATTCCCAGCATTTCTGAAAGCGAGTATTTTAAGCAACCAACACTGCTCTCCGTCCTTAATCTGGACAAAAAACTCTCAGATGAATCTTTCTCCGGCGAGGACATTAAGTTTTTGGATACCCTGGCTAACCAGGCGACGATTAGCATTGAGTATGCCTTTATCTTTGAAGAATTAAGGAAAAACCAGGAAAGAGTTGTTCGTTCGGAAAAATTAGCCGCGGTCGGCTCAACAACCGCTGGCGTGGCCCACGAGCTGAAAAATCCTTTGACTTATCTTAGCGCGGTCGCCCAGGTCCTGCCCAAAAAATGGGATGATCCAAAATTCCGGGAGACCGTAAGCCAGATGCTGCCGTCTGAAGTCCAGCGCATGCAGCTGATCGTGGAAGGGTTGCTGGATTATTCCCGAACGCGCGAGTTGATGCTCAAGCCCGTGGACGTGCAAACAATTATTGAAAAAGCCCTGGCTTTGCTGACATATGAGGTAAAAAAGAAGAAAGTTTATATTAAAACTGATTACGGGCATAAGCAGAAAGCGCTGGGCGACCCCAACCGCTTGATGCAGGTCTTTATGAACCTCCTGGCCAACGCGGTTCAAGCCATGGGGGAGAAGGGCGGCGATTTGAAAATTATAACCACTGACACGGACCACGAGGTCAGAGTTAATATCAGCGACACCGGCTCGGGGATCGCGCCTGATAAACTAAAAAAGATCTTTGATCCCTTCTTTACGACTAAAGAATCCGGCACTGGATTGGGCCTGCCTATTTCCAAAAAGATAGTTGATGAGCATAATGGCTCGCTCTACGTTGACAGCAAGGTCGGCGAAGGCACAACCTTTACCGTCTGCCTCCCCACTACCCCCTAATCCCTAATTTCCCCTGAAATTTCAGTCAAAATCTGTCGATAAGAATATAGGAGGATCTGGAATCCCATGGATCGAACTAAGATCGACAAATATAAAAAGCTGCTGAAGGATGTCAAAGCGATCGACCGCCTTGAGAATCTGCATGAGCTGGAAGGCCGGATCATAGAAGAGATCGTCGCTTTGCTCGATGACGGCAGCAAAACATCTCTCTACCTCCTGGAAAAACTGGAAAAGGCCCTCTATTTAAAACTAAGCTATACGCAACGGAACAATTTACTTTCCCGTGTCCTCAGGAAAAGCGTTTCCGGCGCTTTCTCCGCAGCCAAGAAAGCTCTGGTCTAAACTCCAAGTTTATCGAAATATCTTTCCTTCTATGATAATATATCTTTGGCATGGCACAGAATGAGCTGATAACAGTCAAAAACCTTTGCAAGCAGTTTGGCCGTGTTGTGGCAGTGGATGATGTGAGCCTGGACATTG
This sequence comes from Candidatus Margulisiibacteriota bacterium, assembly GCA_018814265.1. Taxonomy (GTDB): domain Bacteria; phylum Margulisbacteria; class WOR-1; order O2-12-FULL-45-9; family O2-12-FULL-45-9; genus JAHIZU01. Next base: position 1,783 of record JAHIZU010000236.1, read on the forward strand.
CGCAGGGCGAAAGTTTGGGCCTGGTGGGCGAGTCCGGTTCTGGTAAAACTACCCTGGCCCGGCTGATCCTGAAATTGATCGAGCCAACCAGCGGCCAGATCAGCTATCCCGGGATCTCAAACATCCGCAAAGACTGTCAGATAGTCTTTCAAGATCCGCAAACCTCTTTGAACCCCCGCATCAGGATCGGCGAGGCTGTGGGGGAGCCGATCCTTATTCATAAACTCTTGCCCAAAAAAGATATTCCAGCCAAAGTGGCAGAGCTGCTGGAATTGGTCAAACTGCCTGGCGAGTATGCCCGCCGCTTTCCCCATGAGCTCTCCGGCGGTGAAAGGCAAAGAGTCGGCATTGCCCGCGCTCTGGCTTCAGAGCCAAAATTCCTGATCCTAGATGAGCCGGTTTCTTCCCTTGATGTTTCGATCCAGGTCGATATTCTCAAACTGCTCAAAGAGATCAAAGAACGGCTGGGCCTGACTTATTTATTCATTGCCCACGATCTATCGGTGATCGGCTATATCTGCGAGCGAGTCGCCGTCATGCAGTCAGGTAAACTGGTTGAGCTGGGCCAGCGTGAATTGATATTTAAATCCCCCCAGGATCCTTACACCA
>JAHIZU010000237.1 GCA_018814265.1 Candidatus Margulisiibacteriota bacterium
GGAATTAGCATCGGAAACGCTCAAAGCCACTGAAATATTTGCGTCATCCCGATTTCGTGACGCCGGCGTCGCGTCAACACTCGGATTAGAATTATCCTTCTCATAAGGTCCAAAATAAGTGCTAGTTGCATTATTTTGATTATCAGTCGCTCTAACATGCAAATACCATCTTCCCTCAGAGCTTTGGGTCTTAACATCATTATTGTTAAAAGGCAACCAGCCGCTGCCTGGCGTTGTAGTGCTATTGCTCCATACATATTCGCTGGTGTTTAACCCGGACGTTTCATTCGCCCCGGGCTTGGTATCATTAACGGTTAGAGTCACAGAAATGCTACTCGTTGCCCAGGTTCGAGAAGTTGGGCTGGCCCCAACCGTAGGCGGATAGTTGTCTTTTTTATACGGCCCAAAATAACCTGAAACAGCATTCCCCAGATTATCTTCATCCCGGTAATGCAGATACCAGCTCCCATCAGAGGTTTGCGTTACTGTCTGACCATTGGAAAAGTTATTCCATCCGCTGCCGGGAGTCGTTGTAATCTGATCCCAGGCGTACTGGCTGGTTTTAACTCCAGAGTAAGCGTCAGAAACATTTAAAATCACAGAAATATTACTTTTTGCCCAATCTCTGGAGCCAGGATTTGCTCCCGATGTCGGCGGCAGAGTATCCACTACCACATCTTTGACCTTAACCTCCGCGCTATTGCCAGCCTCATCAATGGCAGAAACCTTAAAAGTATAAATTCCATCGTTGAAGCTGCCGCCATTTACTGTCCCAACAAAACCAGTTGGGCCGCTTCCATCCCAGGCCTGGTTATAATTCCCGTTATTCCTCCAGGTCGAATCACTCAACAGGGTTTTAACAAAGGTAGTCCCCTTATAAGCATCAATGGTTACTTTTGCCTTGCTCGAATTATCATTAACTTCATAAGTCAAGGTCGTGGTTTTGATGTTTGAATTGCCCGCCCCCGGCGCGAAGTAATACGGCGCGGCAGAAAGGCTGGAAACAACCGGCACGGTATTATCAACAACCACTGAACGCATTAAGAGATTGCTTTCAGCCGGATTCCCGGCAAAATCTTTGACATCCACCACCATATAATATGTCCCGTCAGCCACGAATTGGCCATTATCATCCTTGCCGTTCCAGTCTTCCCACGTAAGTGTCGCAGATTGTGCAACAGCATCGGAAGTAACTGTTCGGACTAAATTGGTCAAACCAATATCGCCGTAAACCTTAACAGAATATTTGCCAATGGCCTTAGTATCAGCAATAACTGCCGCAGCTTCGATTCTTTCCGGGTCTTTGACAGTCCCTGAATCCGGGTTCAAGGAAAGGTCTATCATAAAGTAAAATCTTGCCCGCTTTTGAGTCAGCTCAGCGCTGTTGCCATTTGGAGAAATATTGTGCGGATCAGGATTAACTTCCGGTGTTGGTGTTACTCCGAAATTATCAAAATCCAACTGATCCGGCTCTTCCAGGGTCAAAACATTATTCTGGATCCAAACTGTGCCGCCCCACTTTTTCAAAGTGAGATTGCCGGCCTTATCTCTTCCCTCAACTATAAAAGCGTATTTGCCAGGATCAGCATAACCATCGTTATTGGTATCATATGAAGAAGTATTGTTAGTAATAGTTCCATCCCAAGGAACTGTTTGTTCCAGGCCGCCCTCCTGCCATTGATCATTGACCAAAGTTTTGATCAGATTGCTGCTGGTAAAATCTGATTTGCTGTAAGTTGTTTGGCTGTCCCCAACTTTATGGACCTTGACCGTGACTTTTGAATATTCGGCCAGTTGGTAATAAAACATGGTTGACCGGGGAAGGTCCGACCCATCAGGATTGGCGTTAGTTGAGAAAGCCCCTGGATTGGATATGTATTCGCCGGAAGTTTGCGGCGGAGCAATTGTGACCGTTGGATTTACCAGATCGATCACAAAACTTTCGGAGGAAGAAGAAGTTTCCGCTGTTCCTTCATTGCCAGCAGGATCAAACCCGGAGATCGAAATACTGGCGTTACCCTCAGTATCGCCGCCAGTAACAGCGTACGTATAAGTATATTCATTAGAAACTAAAGAACTGTAATAAGCTAAATTCCCGTTTATCTTCACTTCAGGGTTAAATTGAAGGCCTTCAGAAGCCTCGAAGCGAACACTAACAACCGAACCTTCCTGGGCGTAGCTGGAAAATTCGGGGTTGGTCGAGATTTCTGACTGGATGTTGCTGAAGGCAGGTTTGACCGTATCTACTATCAACGAATCACTAAACGAATAAACGAATTTGTTGACCGCAAGGTCGGTGATCTCAAGACTTATTGAGGCAGCTCCGTCATTTCCGCTAAAGACATCATATTTGGCCACTACCTCTCCGCCGGCCTCCGTCCACTGCCCGCCAACAATTGCCAATTGCGGCACAGCGCCGCTCTGTGTGACATAAACCTTAGGCGCTTCCTTGAGCGGCTCGTTGACATTAAATTTAATACTGACCTGGCCGCTTACATCCGGGGTGCTGGCCGGACTGGGAGAAACTATTAGCTTCGACACCTCTGGACTAGTTGTATCCACGACAAATTCTTTGGTTTTATTTATTGGATTAAAAGCCAGATCTCTGGCAGTAACTGAAACAACCGCGTTGCCTTCCGCGTCTAATTCCCCGATAACATACGAATACTCATAACTATTGCCGCTGCTTGAGACCAGTGTTGTCTCGCGCGACGCTTCATCAGGCATATAGATCACTACGGCTGGCGCTTCAGCCAATTCTTCTTCAAAATTAAGTGAGATTTTTACTGTGGCGCCCAGCTTCGCATAAAGGGGATCGATAGCAAAATCACTTGGCTCGGGCGTGGAGTAATCTATTGTAAACCCAACAGTTTTTGGAACCGCGGTTGATCCCAGGGCATCCTGCGCAGTGGCTCTTAAATAATAATTCCCGGCAGGAA
>JAHIZU010000238.1 GCA_018814265.1 Candidatus Margulisiibacteriota bacterium
AGGCAAAATAGGCTTTATTGCTGACAAAGGAGACCGCTAATATGCCCAGAAACAGGTGTTTTCATGGTATAATTTATACACTACAGGAGGCGATAGGTTTGCCTCAAGACCACCCCAAGAGACTCGGTTATTTTTCTTCGCTAGAGGATGCGCAAGGGAATTTTACAACCCAAAGATTTTTCCGGCGATTGAACTTTTTTCCCAAACTTAGCGATAACATGTTTAGTGAGCCAACTTCATTTGAACCAATGCCGATAATGAAATATTTAAAACTCTTAATATTTGTTTTTGTATTGTTCTTGTTTGCCTCTGCTGTGCAAGCGGCAACCATCACTTCTGCTGCTTCAGGTTATTGGAATGACACAGGGACATGGGTGGGCAGCGTAATTCCTTCTTCAACTGATTCCATTGTGATTTCTTCAGGACATGAAGTGCTTTTTGATCGCAATGATTCTTCAACTACCTGTGGTCCAATTACTGTAAATTCCGGAGGCACTCTCAAATTTGATTCTGGCACAAAAACAATGCAGGTTAAAGGGGATATTAATGTATATGGTAAATTGGAATTGGTCCCAGGATCAACTTTAAAGATTGAATGTGAGACAAATGGACAGTATGGAATTATTGTTTATTCAGGTGGAGAGCTTAAAGGAACAGGTTCTGTTCCTACTGTTCTAACCACTTTATCTGCTCCTCTTGCTATTGGTGGACAAACCATAACAGTTGCCAATGCTTCTGGATTTGGAGTAGGGGATATCATCACTCTTGGTGAAGGAGCAAACGCCGAAGGTTTTACCATTTCTGCAATTTCAGGTACCACTATTACATTAAATAGGAAGGCTTTGAATGCGCAAACTGCTGGGATTGAAGTTTATAAGAATGCAACGGTAATTACTTCTGATATTTCCGCGGGATCAAAAACCTTTACAGTGGTGGATTTGGGAGGGATTGTGGCGGGGGATAGGATTGCGGTGGCAACAACTTCTTCAAACTACTATGAGACTGAACTTGCAACCGTTGAATCAGTCTCCTCTAATACAATCACCATGATCCAGCCTTTATTATATTCACATGATTCTGGGGCGATTGTGGTTAAAACAAATAGAGATACTTTGATAACCTCAGCGGTACAAAATGGGGAGCATAATGGGTATATAAAAATAAATGAGGATGGAATGATTAGGTTGGAGTATGTTGAAGTGAGTTATCAAGGAACGGATACTTACGCGGAACATAAATGGGGGGTTTATATTGAAGCCACCTCCTACTTAAATCCTCTAAAAGCGTGTTCTGTTCACAGCACGAATTATTCTGGTATATATTACGGCAATATTTATACTTCTCAAAAGGGTATCAGCTTGGTTTCTAATATTGTATATAAAAACAAAGATGGTGCCGGAATATGGACTTGGGCCACCAAAGGGAGTAGTTTTATTAGTAATTTTGTTTTTTTAAATGAATCTCCTGGTATAAGCGTGAGCGGGGTAAAAGATCTTTTGATAAGCAATGTGACCTTTTCTAACACAAGCACAGGACTGAACATGTCTAGTGATAAAGGAATCTTATTGTACAACGAAACTTTTTCAAATAGCTGGGGAGGGGAATTAGGGATAAATAATACCAACAACACTTTAGCTGCCTACAATAGGATAAGAGGTAATCATTCCAGTTGTTATGATGGGTTGTTGCAAATTTATTACTCTAACAATATAGTGCTTTTGGAGAATCAGATTTTACAACTTGCAGATTTTCCTGCGACCCAAGGAATTTATTTTATTTTTGAAGCCGTTAATGTTTTAGGAATTGACAATAATATTGATGCTTTTTATGGTTTTAATCTTGGTTGGAATAATAAAGTAATCTTTAAAAATTCGGACTTTAGTTCGGTTAATGTAAGAGAAGAAGATAGCTATGTTGTTAGTTTAAATCGTAATAACCGGAATGGAATTGCTGAAATTTGGGGAGATTATCACATTCCTTCTTCTGATGGTCAACAGTTTAATTATGTGGATCGGTCTTATCTCAGCTCTGCAACAAACCCCATCCTCTTCCGCGGCTCAAACCATACAATCACAACCCCCGAAGCCAGCGACTCAACGACTGCCACCGAAGTCTGGTTTGTGACTTACCGATCTGCAACCTCAAACTGGGAAGTGAAAGGAACGGTTTCCGGCTTGCAATCGAATCGGGCAACTTCTGGAGCCCTTTATACTTCGGATGGTAGCCAGGTTAGATTTACGCTGTCTCAAAACAGCCCGCAAGAAGGTGACCAGTTTGTCTTTGCTGCCATTGCCGCGGCTGGAGATGCCAACACTCAGAAGAGAATTATGTTTGGGCCTTCAGCGATTGCAGAGTTGAATAACCAATCGCGATTAACTGTCGATTCCGGAGGGAAAATTGAACTTAAAGGAACATCGACCTATCCTACTTTAGTCGATTACGATGGGATTGGTGCTTATGGATTTGTTATTTCAGGTGAAGTGGATGCGCAGTATTTTGATTTTAACCAGATAAATAGCGACGGCGTGAAAATTGATCCAACGGCAACCATTACTAAATTTGATAACGGCAGTATTCGTAATGTCTCAGGTCTGGGGCCGCATCTTTCGGTTAATGGCAAAGACCATACCTTCAATTATCTTAATATTGATAACACCGGTGCTTACGATGTCAAAGCTTCCAATGATGCTGATTTAATATTTACGAGATCTCAGCGAGGGACGTTTTCAGACTCAATTGCTGATACTTCTTCGGTCTCCTGGGACGACCCAATATTAGGTTACACGGATAATTATATTGTTGGTTCTTTATTGTATGATTCAGATACAAAAATCTTAACAATACCGTATAAAATTAAAGATCCTAATAGTTTTACCTGCACCTTTAAAAATACCAGTTTCCAGTATTCTCAAGATGGTGGATTGACTTGGCGAACTGTATCTGATTCAAATTTAAGCGGGATTGGAGGTTCATTTGCGTCAAGCGACAGTTTTGGGTCTGCCCCGCAACATACCATCTATTGGAACACCGGCACGAATTACAATAACTTGGAAGCTAATTTAGCAGTACGGTTCAGAGTCAATAACGGATATGTTTATGGCAATTATGGAACTTCTGAAGTTATTCCCTTTAACATTGTGCCTCCGGTTGTTCAGGTCTTAAGTCCGAACGGCGGGGAGCTGTATAAAGGC
>JAHIZU010000239.1 GCA_018814265.1 Candidatus Margulisiibacteriota bacterium
CGCCGCGTCATAGATAAAATTGGCTGACGCCAGGTTAAAGCCCGCCCAGCCAATGCCCGCGATCAGCTGGATCAGGATAAGGTAGGGCTTGTCCGTGGAAAAGATCCAGAGCAAGGGGATGATGGAAATGAACAGGGCATTGAGCAGGAAGATTTTTCTGTTGCCGTACTTGTCAGCGAAAACACCCCAGTAGTTCTGCAGCACCATGGTGGCAAAGGCTGCCGCGCCCATGATCAAAGTAAAGCTTAAGTAATCGAACTTCAGGTCGCGCAGCAGATAGACAGCAAAGAAAGGCGAGACCAGGGCCACGAACACGTAAAAGAGCGAGACCAGGACAGCGAACCGGGCGAAGTTGCTGACCGGGAGGCGCTTGACGAACTGGAAAAAGGTGAACTGGTCGGTCTTTTGCGGTTTCCAGTCTGGTTCATAGAGCCGGGTCAAAAAGGTCCAGGAGATGAAGCGGCTGATCGCGGCCGCGGCCATCAGGATAAAGAAGCCCCAGAACAGGCTGATGTTGTGGAAGAAGTAGAGCACCAGACCGGCCAGGAGCACGCTTAGGCTGTAGACCAGGCCGAGCACGGTGCCGCGCCAGCCAAAGTACTGGCCCCGGCGGTTGGGCGGGATATATTCTGAGATGAGCGAGGCCCAGGCTGGCGTAGCCAGCATATTGATCGATGAGGTCAGAGTGAACATGATGATGAAGATTGGCACTTTCCAGCTGCCAAAAAGGAACGGGACAAGATAGGTTGGCAGCCAGAGCAAGGCCGCGGTCAGAACGCTGAGGGTTATGAATTTTTTGCGCGAGCCAATGCGGCTGGTGATGGCGGCTGAATTGATCTGCATAATGGCGACAAACGAGTTGCGCACAAAGTTGAGCACGCCGATCCAGATGCCGCTGGCGCCGAGGAACAGAGCCAGGGGTGTGATGAACTGGTCAATGATGCCCATCTGGATGGAGGCGAACACCCCGTCCCAGAAAGAGTACCGTAAGCTTTGAGGATGGTCCTTTTCAATATCAGGGTTGAGCTTGAACATGGCAATTTTAATCTTACGCCATTGGCTGGAAAATGCAAGATTAAAATGGTTTGACTTTATTTTTTTTCAATGCAACAATATGTCCGGACGGAGGCTTATTATGAAAAAGATACTGGTTGGCCTATTGTTTGGCGCTCTGGCTGGTGTAATTGATGTTGTTCCTATGGTGATGCAAAAGCTTCCCTGGGACGCGAATCTTTCGGCTTTCACCATGTGGGTTGTGGTTGGTTTCCTGGTTTCTGTCGTAGATCTTAAGATAAATAATATTTTAAAAGGCATTGTGATCGCTTTCTTGTGCCTGGCTCCAATAGCTGTCCTGATCGCGGCGCAGGAGCCAATGACTTTAGTGCCGATTTTTATAATGGCCTTGATCTTGGGGAGTGGAGTGGGGTTTTTTGTTGGGAAGTTTGGGAGTTAAGTCTTCTTCTGAAAGTATGAAATATAAATTATTTCCAATATTCCAACTGTATTAATTACCAGCAAAGCTACAAACCACGCGGACTGATTATTCCTTGCCGCTTTCCACATCGCGAAGCCTTTCCAGATGATGGACCAGAGGATCACGATGGAGAGGAGAGATATTTGGATCGAGCTCAGTTCGGTCATGATATTGAATGACATAATGGGAACCTCCTTTCCTTTCCCCAAATTTTACACCTCGACTTCTTTCGGTGCAAGCCCCTCGACAAGCTCTGGGCGAGCGCCCTTTATAGAAAAAAGTAAGCTTTCCATTGTATAATATACCCATGCCCAAACTAAAAATAAATCTCTGGCTTTCCTGGACACTTGCTACTACTGTTGGTGAGCTAATTGGCTTCGCCGTTCCGACCATTGTCGGCCTGATCGCGGTTGCGCTTAAGACAAATGAGATCGCAATGATTCCGGTCATGGCTATCGCAGGAATGGGCGAGGGGGCGTGTTTTGCCTTTGCCCAGTGGCTCGTTCTTAGAAAATACATTAAGAATCTCGAAAAACGATTTATTACAAATACTGCCATTGCCGCGGGTGTGGCCTGGACCATCGGTATGCTGCCCAGCGCTATCGGTCCAAGATCAATGTTTCTCCCAAAAATTCTCCTGGCCGTAATCGGTATTGCCATTGCAGCCGTCTTCCTTCTTTCCATCGGCTACGCCCAATGGCTCGTCCTTAGAAAATATATTCAAAAAGCCGGCTGGTGGATCGCGGCTAATGCCATTGCTTGGCCACTCGGCGTTGCCATGACATTTATCCCCATTACCCTGGTGCCGGATAATTCACCAATGTTTCTTTGGGTCGCTGCGGGAATATTAGGCGGCATAATGATGGGGGCGACGGTGGGGGCGATAACTGGCCTGTTTCTGGGCAAACTGCTTAAATCCTAAATCCGAAACCGGTTTGAGATTTCGAAATTGGATATTCTATATTGTTTCGAATTTCGGGTCCCTCGACTTCGCTCGGGATGGTTGGGATGGTGAGCCTGTCGAACCATTTCGTGCTTCGAATTTAGAATAAGCCTATGTCCGCAGAACTATCCACGCTAGCGAATTGTTTTTCCCTGGGGCCTAATCTGAAATTTTTATCAAAAATTTACGATAAGAAAATAGAGAGATCATTATGAAAACACCTGTGAGCCAGAAAGTGGCCCAACATTTATCAACTGCCAGGCGGACAACTGTGTTGCCTCCGCGGGTTTTGGATTCGCTGGCCCAAGCAAATATCCGCTTCAGTTATACCCGTGATCTAAGACGCGCTAACAGCAATCAAAACTTCACCCGTCTTTTTCAGAACGATCCGCGCCTGGTCAGAAGAGAAATTGTAAACTGGAACCTGGCGGAAAAAGAAGATAAAGCTTCTCCGAATTATATGCCGGACGAACAAACATCCGTCCATTTAACTATGCTTTTTGATGCTGCGGACAAGAACACTTTTTGCAACCTGGCTAATCCTGAGGCCATGGATTATCTGACCGATGCGCATAGCCGCTTTTTTCGTTTCATGCGTGTCCGGGATTTTGAAAGTGTTTCGCTTCACCTGGGTTTTGCCGCGGAAGAACTAACTAAAGATCCACTGGACCTTCACAGCGTCCCGCAAAGCAAGGTCCTTTCCCGGTTAGAAATGATGGCGCATACTCTTTATTCTTTGTTGGGGCTTAAGCGAAATCTTGATGAAGTGGGTTATAGCGGTAAGCTTTTGATCGAAACACTGGATTATCAAGTGGACAGGGTGGGAGAGGAAGATGTTTCCGCTTATGAGCACATTACTGATCCCGGGTTCTTGGCCGAGGTGCTGGGCAGGACGGGTTATGGATTGCTTTTTGATGCGGCGCACCTTTTGATCAGCGCGGAAAATATGGGCTACGCGGGCCATCTGCAATATGTTGAAGCTATGCTGGGAGGAAAAGGGGAAGATCTGCATGAGATCCACCTGGCGGTCCC
>JAHIZU010000240.1 GCA_018814265.1 Candidatus Margulisiibacteriota bacterium
AGATTATTTCGGGTTGTTACCGCTTAGGCTGCCTCTCCAATGTGATTTTCGCCTGAATACCTCACGCTGATCCGCGGGTCTGCAAGACTGATCCCTTCTTCTAAGAAGAATTCGATGCCAGTTTGCTGAATTCTTGCTGCTAATTTTGGATCCAGAATATCAAACGCAACAACATGGGTTGTGCGGTCCGCGTATTCTGGATTACGGATAAAGATGGTTTCCCAGGCTTCTTGGGGAGCCAGGGAAAGACCAGTCAGGTAAACCCCCTCTCGAACTGTGCCATTTTTGCTATGAGGACGAGCCCCAATTAATCCGCGGCGAATGATTTTTTCGAAGTTGCTCTGACTGGTGTAATGCTTGTAGAAACCAGGAATAAATTCTTGCTCAGTTTCAGCCAGAGAGATCTCTGTTATTTGCTCGATCGCACCCACAGACGCAAGGTTGCCTCTGATGGCCGGTGAAATCATGCCTGACCCAGCCTCTTCCAGCAATATCCTTAGTTGGTCAAGCTCAGTTTTGTTGGGGAATTCTTTTAGCGTCAGTTCGCGTATCCCGGCCCTTAAAAAGCTGCGGGCGATGAATCTACCGTCGTAATATTCGTTTTCCTCAATTCCATTAGAAAAGATCAGGGAGTCTTCAGTGAATTTTAATTCTACTTTTAAAATGGCTTGCCGGATCTTAGTTAGTAGGGAAGGAATAAAACGGTTAAGCCGGCGCATTTCATTGCTCAGCTGCGGGCTTTCTTGAGCGGCAGGCACATGATTATCTGACTGGACTGATCCGGCTAATCTGTCGGAAATAATGTTGGCAAGAATATTTACTACACTTCGGGCATTGGCTCTTAATCCCGGGATCGATTCAATATCTGCCTGGGATATCCTGGCGTGCAGATTAAACATGTCGTTAATGCTGAAGCCTTCCGGGAGATCGCTGCCGAATTCTTCGCTTATCCTTTGCATTATATCGTTCTCAGTAAGCTCCCTGCTTGAATAACCTTTGGCTAGCGTTCCCAGGACTTCATGGGTGCGAATGAGCAAACAAACAAAATCGATTTCCCCTTGATCCATTCTACCAACCCCAGAAAGTGCGGGGTCGCTGAGAATGTCCCTGGCGATTACAGATGATCTTAGAGCATGATCTGAGGCCATGGGCCCATCAACCTTGCCAACATCATGGTAGAGCATGGAGATGCGAACAAGTTCGGAAAGTGGCCTTTGGGAGCAGGGCAGGCTCAAGCCAGCACGAGTTACGATTCCGTCGGTTGAAAGCAGTTTTAGAGCGTTATAAGTATGGTGTAAAGGATCGAAGCCTCTGTGCATCTCATGTTGCGGTAGATTTTCAAGTCTCAGTAGGGGATTATCTGCTGGGATTAATGAGCGAAAAGCATCATATGAATTGAGCTGGTTACGAAAGAGTCTGTCCAAGGAATTGTGAAAGAGCTGCTGGAAACTAGCTCTAGCAGGGTTAGCCCTTCTGGTTTGATTTGTTGGCCTAGATATTTCTACTGGTCTGATACTCATAGGTATTCCACCGTATATATATATCGTAAGAAAGTGCCAAAAATTTCAGCTATACGGGAAAATAGTATAATATTCTTAGGTGGGTTCTGGGGATGGGGTGGTTGGGATAAATTTGAAGGAGGTGATGAAATATATGGTTGAAAATCAGAGATTTGGGATTGAGGGGAGGCAGCGCTAGTAAAAACAGGCCACAGAAATACACACTATTACATTTTTTCTGGTCGGCCTAAGGTCTAGATACCCCCCTTTGCAAGGGTATCATGGACCTCCGATAAAATTCAAGGAGGTAGCTAAAATGCAAGATGTAAAAGAATTAAATGAAATGTTGGTGCCGATTGATGTATCAAAATATTTTCACAAGGCCACAATTGTCGGACCCAGAGGAGAGATTCTGGAGGATCCGTTTGAGATTGATATCTACCAAGAAGGTTTGCAAAAACTTTTGGAAAAACTCAAGCAAAACAGAAACGGTTCAAAGTCAAAAGTTATCTTCGCCATGGAACCAACCAGTTATTACCACGAGTTGCTTATGGAACAACTTGGTAAGCTGGGGCATGAGATTCAATTGATCAATCCCAATGCCACGGCTAGAGTTCGGGAACTGGATTATGATCATATTAAAACAGATGATATTAACTTGAAAGTCTTACAAAGAGCAGTTGAGTTAGGTAAAGGTCGGATGGTTGAACCAAAAGACAAAGATATTCAAAGGCTAAGGCTCATCACCAGACAAAGACTGAGAAGAGGCAAATTCATTAAGCGGCTAAAAACTCAAATTCACTATCATTTGGATGCTCTCTGGCCAGGTTTTGTTAATCGCTATGATAGAAAGAAGGGGTTAGTGCGAAACATCTGGGAGTCCAAAATGGCCTGGGCAATCATGCAGGTCTGTCCTAATCCTAAAAAGATAGCTAAAATGGCTCCCAAACAGTTAATTGAGCTTTTCCGTCGACACAAGGTGTCTGGAATTGGCCCAATCAGGGCAAAGAAGACAATTGCCCATGCTCAATCAGCTGTCCACAGGGCTTGCTATCTCCCAGAGATTAGAAACAATCTGAGACAAGATTTGCAACTACTTCATCACCTTAACACCATTGTTTCTGATCTGGAAAACAAAGCTATCAAGGCAATGCCATACGAAGCAGCACTGATCAATTCAATCAAAGGGATTTCCCCTTTCTTTGCCACAGCCTTTATTGCTGAAGTTGAAAGCATTACTAAGTTTGCCACCCCTAAACAGCTGATCAAATACACTGGTTTAAGTATTTCCATTAAGAAAAGCGGCATGTATCAAAGCAGGAACAATCATTTCAATAAAATCGGAAATCGCCACTTACGTTTCATTGTTATGATGATGGCTCGATCTGTGGCTAGATGCCATCCAGACTTCCAGCTATGGTTTGAGCGATTTAAAAAGCGCGGAATGAAAGATCGCTTGGCCATTGGTTGTGTAGCAACAAAGCTACTAAAGACTATCCATAATATGTTAACCAAAAGAGTTGAATACAGCTCAAAAGAATTTAACAAAAAAAAGTAAATCAGACTTAAAATTTTTAAGTTAAAGGATGGGATAGGTTCAAGATGAGGGGAGCTCGAAAAATTTCGCGGGGCAGCGTTGTCCGCCTACGGCGGATAACCGAAGACCTCGTAGTGTTTGTCTGGGCCCCCTCTTTTTACCTTTTTGAACACGAACAAAATTGTGTGGGGCGTTGACCTCGAATGAAGCTGAATGTGTCTGGTAAGTTGGGGCAGATCATCAAGAATTGAAAAAGTTCTTTGACTTTCAATACTGGATTAAAAATGCTTTTTGGAGCAGACAGGGTTGGTGTAAGCAAAAGAAGATTTGAGTTTCTTCCTATAATTGACACATTATTAGATATTATTTCTGAAATTTCTGGCAATGTTGTGCGAAAAAGAACTGGTATGCCAGCTATTGGGAATATAAGATATACAACTATCCACAAAGCCAGCCAGCTCTACCGCGTGCCGGCCAGCAGGGATTTCTATATCCGCTACCTTATCCAATCCAAGTTTCACGCCCGCATAGCTACGCTAACTGACAGAGTTGAGTTGTTAATCAGAGATAAAGGCAGTTCTGTTAAATACGATCGTGATCGCTTCTATGAGGCAGCTGGGCTTAGTATTTACGCACATCGCAAGCAAATCCGCAAATTTAGCGGAGAACCATATGCTGACCATCCCATAACCCTGGTTGAGCGTGAGGTGGAAATTCTACACGTAACTGACCAAGAAGAATTAATCGCAGCATTTTTACATGATGTAATTGAGGATACCGAAATCGATAATAAGTTTATCCAAAGAAGATTCGGCAAAGTTGTTGCTAATCTTGTGGATGGCCTGACCAAAATTGAGCAATTAGAAAAGAACCGCGTGATCAGCCAAGAAAACATTGATAAGTTTGTTAGGGCCTTGGCCACTGACATTCGGGTGCTTCGCATCAAAATGGTTGATCGAGGGATCAATCTAACGGACGCTGCTCAACAAGGCTCGGAAATGAGAGAGAGAAACTGCCGTGAAGCGCTTGATTTTTATGTTCCTCTTGGCGCGATGGCTGGCTTTATGGAAGCCGCGCGACACTTGTCAGATGTGGCTTATCGAGGTCTTTATCCAGAACGTTACCAAGAAATAGAGG
>JAHIZU010000241.1 GCA_018814265.1 Candidatus Margulisiibacteriota bacterium
CAAAAACTCTTTTCCCATGCCGGATTTGGGTTAGGTTTTTAATGATTTAACGATCCGGCTTATGGTTAGATTTTAGATGATTTGATTCGCAATCTTGCATTTCGCATATATTATTTGATAAGATACTCGCAGAGGTGATGAGTCATGGTAAAAAAGAAAGCTAAAAAGAAGGCAAAGAAAACTAAAAAGGTAAAAAAAATTAAGAAGAAAAAGGTTGTCCACAGAAAGAGAGTAGCTAAAATCAAGGCCAAAGGCAAAGGCCAGAGGCCCAAGGCCAAAGGTGAAAAGGTCATTGGCCGGATCGATCATTTCTTCGGTCATATCTCAGTGGCGGCTTTTAAGGTTAAGTCCCCGCTTAAGGTCGGGGATTCGATCCATGTGAAAGGGCATACCACTGATTTTGTTCAATCGATTGATTCAATCCAGTCAGACCATCAAGATATTCAGAAGGCAGGCAAAGGGGACGAGATCGGGATCAAGGTCATTGGCAAGTGCAGGGTCGGGGATACGGTTTTTCTGGCAGCTAAACCACTGGCAGCCAAGCCCAAGCCAGCCAGTCCAAAGGCCTACGAAAATAAGAAGTTCCTGCAGTTCTAGGGGAATTGGGAGAAAACAGAACGTAGAGCGTAGGAATATAATACTCCTACCCTTTAATTTCTACTATCTACTTTCTAATTTTGGGGTGGCCTAGGGGAATTGAACCCCTAATAACAGAATCACAATCTGTTGTGTTACCACTACACTAAGGCCACCGCGCGAAATATATAATACCACTCAGAGAGCAAGATGACAACGGATTAGTATAGCTTCTCGTAGACTATTTCCTGCAGGTCTTTGATCAACTGGTTCCAGTATCTGGCAGTTCCGGCGTGCGGAAAGTGATTAGCAAAGTCCGGTTCCTGGCATTGGATCGCCAGCCAGGCAGCGTAATGAATGATCCGCATGGCCTGCAGCGCCGGCGCCAGGTCTAAGGAGCCGCGGTTAAAGGAGCGGAAGAGTTCATAACCGGACAAAAACCAGCTTAATTCATTTTCTGAATTCTCAAGAGTGTCAGGCAGAAGCAGCCAGAGGTCCTGAACCGCCGGACCGACACAGCAATCATCAAAATCAACAATGTAAAGACCTTCACCAGGACGGAGCAGCAGATTGCCTTTATGCAGGTCACCGTGAATAAGAAAAAGGTCAGCCTGGTTAAACTTTGGCTCAGCTTTTTTAATGAACAGCTCGCAAACCTGAGCAAATGATCTTTTGAAATCCGGCAGCAAAAAGTCTGACTCGGTAAGGATTCCCAGGTGATGTTTGGTGGCAATAGCCGGGGTCCAGGCCAGCCGCTGGGATCTTTTCTTTATTTCTCCGATCAAGTGGATCCTGGCTATGGTGCGGCCTAAGGCCAGCCAGCCTTCCTGGTCGAATTCGTTCACTGCGCGGCCGCCCTTTTTAGGGAATAGGGAATAGGGGATAGGGCCAAACATAAAAAGAGTCTTATTGTTCACTAATAAAGGGGCAATGACAGGGATCTCTTTATCATGAAGATCTTTTAGAAACTGATGTTCCTCCAGGATTTGTGCGGTTGACCAGCGGCCAGGGCGGTAAAATTTTACAATGAACCTGTCTCTTGAGTCGTGTTCTTCAAGTTCATAGACGCGGTTGATGTAACTGTTTCTTTTTAAACAAATATTGCTTAGTTTGATGCCAAGCGTTTCTTCTACAGTTTTAAATATGTTGTCGTGTGTCAGGTTTTGCCAGACAAAAGTCATTTTATTTCCTGCGGCTCAGAGCTTTTAGTAAATAATCCATTTCCTGGTCAATGATCTCTGATTCTACACCAATTATCAGCCATTTGCCTTTGGTTTTAATGGCCGCGATATGGAAAGGTTTGCCCATAAAGGCGCCAAAGGCATAGCCCTGGCGGCCTTGCTGGCCAATACCCTCGATCTTTAATTGATCTAAGTAGCGTTTTCTGACTGCCCGGGGAGTGATCTTAAACTCTTTGATCACGACCTCAGAAGCTAATTTGGCCAGGATCGATTCGCTTAGGCCAATGGTTTTACCCAGGATCTTGTAGCGGAAAGATTTCTTTTGCTGGGCCTTTTGCGACAATGTGTGGATCTTTGACTTGATAATGCCGTAGAGATCGATGTGTTTCTGAAGAACAGCCATATCCTTGTCCAGGATTGCCTTTTGCAGGAGAGGGGACATTTGTTTGAAAGTCAGCTCTTGGGTTGTGGCTGGAACCAACAGGCTGATCAGCAATAAAAAAACTACTGAGCTTTTTAGCATACAGTAGTTATTATACTAGGATTTTTAGATAAGCGAAAATCGATAATCGAAAATAGAAGGGATTAAATTAATTGGTCAACGTGCTGGCCGGCCATCACGTACTCAGCGGTGTGTCTGGCGGCCATTTGGGCAATGGCTGTTTTAACAACCAGGCTTAAGGTGGACAGACTGTTCTGAGCTTCAGCCGCAAATTCATAAGCCGCGGCAGCAGAAGATGTCGCGTCACCGTTCTTGGCGGCGTTGAGCCGGTCGTAGAACGAGGCGTCTAGTTGACTTAAATGATTTAAGGCTGATCCATACATGGTTTTTCTCCTATATATATATCGGCACCTTTTGGCAGAAATTTCACTTTTTCTAGGGATTAGGGGATAGGGGTTAGCGGGCGCGGACAATATCCTTGATCTTCAGCAGCGCGACCGTGGTGCTTCTTTCTATTTCAGCCAGTTTCATCTTGATATAGCGGACCGCGCCTACGAGCTCCGGGATAAGGATGTATTCAAGGGCGTTGACCCGGCGCTTGATCTCAATAATATGAGAAGCGATGACCAGGATCGCTTTGTTTAATTCTGCCAGCTTGACCAGCTCTTTTAATATGTCCATGAATTGGCTTAGGGCCTGGTCAAGTTCGGCTGGGGTTTCCGCAAAACCATAAGAGATCGGGTTGCCTTCACTTTTTAGCTCGTATTGGGGGATCTTAACTCCCATAATGTTTTTCAAAGAGATGTCCACGCTGGTTTTTACTGCCGGCAGGAGGGTAGCCGCGTAAATTACCTCTGGCCTGGTCTGGCCGGTGCTTAAGGCCAGTTTTTGAAAGATCAGGATCAGTTCTTCTTCCAGTTTATTGCTCAAGCGGCGATGGCTCTTAACGATCTCCAGCAGGCGCTGGACCAAGCCGTCCAGCTTGTCCTTGAGGAGCTTGTGGCCTTTCTTGGCCAGGGCTGTCCTCCGCCGCAGGCGGAGCAGCTCCATCCTGGTCGCGTTAACTCTTTTTGGCATGGTTCGACTGGCTCACCACTGCGTATTTCTCGTACATATCGTCTTTGATGCGTTTTAGTTCTTCCCGGGGCAGGATCATCAGCAATTCCCAGGCCAGGTCCAATGTGTCATAAATGGTGCGGTTCTCATTTTCTCCCTGTGACAGGAACTGGTTCTCAAATTGCTCGGCAAATTTTAAGTATTGGCGGTCAACATCACTTAATGAGCTTTCACCTAACACGACCAGCAGTTCTCTGACCTCGCGGCCGCGCGCGTAAGCGGCAAAGATCTGGTTAGCTACATGCGGCTGGTCTTCCCTGGTCTTGCCCTCACCAATGGCTTTATCTCTAAGACGTGAGAGCGAAGGCAGGGGATCGATCGGTGGATAGATCTTCTTACGGTCCAGACCGCGGTCCAAAATTATCTGGCCTTCAGTAATATAGCCGGTCAAGTCCGGGATGGGGTGGGTTTTGTCGTCGTCAGGCATGGTCAGGATCGGGATCATGGTGATCGAGCCGTTTTTGTCTTTAAGCCGGCCAGCGCGTTCATATATTGTGGCCAGGTCAGTGTAAAGATAACCAGGATAGCCGCGGCGTCCGGGAACTTCTTTTCGGGCCGCGGAAACTTCGCGCAAGGATTCACAATAATTGGTCATATCTGTCAGAATGACCAGCACATGCATGCCCAGTTCAAAAGCAATATATTCCGCGGCGGTCAAAGCGACCCGCGGCGTGGCGATCCTTTCAATGGCCGGGTCATTGGCCAAGTTGACGTAAAGGACCGCGTTTTCGATCGCGCCCGTTTGTTTAAAATTAGCCATAAAAAATTCCGCTTCTTCAAAGGTAATGCCCATGGCGCCAAAAACCACGGCAAACTTTTCTTCCCCGCGCAAAACCATGGCTTGCCGGGCGATCTGCGCGGCAATGCGGGAGTGGGGCAGGCCGGAGCCGGAAAAGATCGGTAGTTTCTGGCCGCGGGAAAGGGTGTTTAAACCATCGATCGAAGAAATTCCTGTTTGAATGAAGTCGTTAGGGTAATCCCGGGCTGCGGGGTTGATCGGCGCGCCATTGATGTCCAGTTTTTTAATTGGGATGATCTGGGGCGCGCCGTCAATTGGCTTACCTAAGCCGGAAAAGACCCGGCCGAGCATATCGGGAGAAACATTGATCTCCAGACCGCGGCCTTTTAGCCTGATCTTGGTGGATTTAATATCAAGCCCGACCGTACCTTCAAAGACCTGGATCATGGCTTTGTCGCCTTCGACTTCCAGGATCTTGCCAGTACGGATCTCGCCACCCGGGAGCTCAATATCAACTACTTCGTCGAATTTAGCGCCTTCGATCTGATCCGCGATGATTAATGGTCCGGCAATGCCGGTAACTGTCTGGTATTCCCTGATCATCATACTGCTCCTTTTAAAATATTGATCTCTTCTTTAAGCGCTTCCTCGATCGCGGCCAGTTCTTCCTGGGCTTTTTCTTCAGGGATCAGCCGGGCCCGAGAGATCTGGGAAATGACTTTCAGCTCTTTTAGTTTTTCCAGCTCAACACCCGCTTCCAACGCCTTGAGTGATTCTTTATATAGTGTAATGATCACTCGAAGCAGCGAAGCCTGTTTTTTGAGGGTTGAATATTGATCAACCGGGTCAAAAGCGCTCTGGTAGAGAAAATCTTCTCGTATCGATTTTGTCACGAACATGATCAGCTGTTCGCGCCCTGATAAAGCGTCCAGACCGACCAGGCGGACAATTTCTTCCAGCTCAGCTTCCTCGGACAATAACCGCATGGCTTCGTTCCTGAGCTTACTCCAATCATCAGCCACGCTGTTCTTGAAGTAATCCTCCAGATTGTTGAGGTAAAGTGAATAGCTGAGCAGCCAGTTAATGGCCGGGAAGTGTCTCTTGTGGGCCAGGGCGTAGTCTAATCCCCAAAAGACTTTGGCAATGCGTAGAGTGTTTTGCACGACTGGTTCAGAGAGATCGCCGCCAGGAGGGGAGACAGAACCAATAATAGTGAAAGAGCCTTTTCTTTGATCAGAACCCAAACAGACGCCGTAACCTGCCCGTTCGTAAAATCCAGCTAATCTTGTTCCAAGATAAGCTGGATAACCTTCTTCACCAGGCATTTCTTCCAAACGGCCGGACATCTCACGCAGCGCCTCTGCCCAGCGCGAAGTTGAGTCCGCTGACAAAGAAACATTGTAGCCCATGTCCCGGTAATATTCAGCAATGGCCGAACCGGTGTAGATCGAAGCTTCGCGCGCGGCGATCGGCATGTTGGAAGTATTCGCGATCAGGACCGTTCGCTCCATCAAGGATTTATTGGTTTTTGGATCTTTTAATTCCGGGAATTCGATCAACACATCAGTCATCTCGTTGCCGCGTTCACCGCAGCCAATGAAGATAATGACATCCGCGTCCGCCCATTTGGCCAGTTGATGTTGCACCACTGTCTTGCCAGAGCCAAAGGGACCAGGGATACAGGCGGCGCCGCCTTTAGCAATCGTAAAGAGGGTGTCTATAATCCTTTGGCCAGTTACCAATGGTTCAGTAACAGGCAGCTTGGTGGCAAAGGGCCGCGGTTTCCTGACCGGCCAGCGCTGCAGCATGGGGATCTCTTTGCCCGAGATCTTAGCAATGGGTTGAGTGACCGTAAAAGAGCCTTTTTTGATCTCTTCAACTGTTCCCTTGATCCCCGTGGGCACCATGATACGGTGCTCGACCAGAGAAGTTTCCTGGACCGTGCCCAGGATATCCCCGGTTGCTACTTTATCGCCGACTTTGGCTTTGGGCACGAAGTCCCATTTCTTTTTACGGTCAAGAGCGTTAACCGAGATGCCTCGCTCAATAAAGTTGCCTGAAGCTTTTAATAACTCGTTTAAGGGGCGCTGAATCCCGTCGTAAATTGAGGCGAGTAAACCTGGGCCAAGCTCGACCGATAGGGAGCGGCCAGTGGAAACAACCGGATCGCCAACGCCAATACCCGCGGTTTCTTCGTAAACCTGGATCGAGGCAAAGTCTCCTTTTAATTCAATGATCTCGCCGATCAAGCCTTTGGCGCCAACATTAATTACATCAGCCATGCGGGCGTTGGGCACACCCTCGGCAACAACCAGCGGTCCAGCCACCTTAATAATTTTTCCTGTACTCATTGTCTAATTACTACCTCCCTGCCTGCCGGCCCGCTTCGCCGCGAGGCGAGCAGGCAGGCGCTCCAACATGAGATTCATTGTCTGATTACTACCTCTGCACCAATTGAGTTCTTAACCAGATCCTGGATCTGGGAAGATGCCAAACCAGTACTGCCTTGATTATCAGGGATCAAAACTATGTTCAGGTCGGGTTTTTGGTTTAATTTTGATATTTCCTCCTGGAGATCAACGGCCAGCCTTTCGGTAATAAAGATCAAAGCTGGTTCCTTTTTGTTGGTTGCAGTCTCAAGAGCTGCTTTAGCGTCAGCCGCACTGTCTGCCGGATAGGTCTCAATGCCCAGGATAGGTAAGGGAGCGATCAAATATTTGGGCGCGATGATCTTGATCTTACGCATAATTCACTCGCAACCTGGCTTTTATTTGCTCGGATCCCACGTAGTTGTTCTTGCTGACAAGAATAAAACGCAAAGTTTTGATCTCAGCCTCTTTGGCCAGGAAAAAACCGACCAGCGGCTCGAGGCCTGAGTTCAGGTATTTTGCCTTGCGGAATTGCTCGATAATAAAATCATCCATTAGTTTTTCCAGCAGAAAAACAGAGCCGTTTTCAGCCAGCTGTGACCAGCCGGAAGCTATGGCCGGGAAATAAGGAGTAAAGCTTAAACGAGAACCGATATCCTCGAGGTTTTTATCAAGCTGGTCAAGCAAAGTATCCTGGCCAATTAATCCCGGCTCAAGCAAAACGGCCTGCAAAAACTTTTTGTCTTTTTTAAGCTGTTGGGCGCGAACCAGGGCCTTGATATTTATCAGGTCGATCTGGTGATTGGCCAGGTTTTTTATGAGCGGCGAAGGGGAAAGATTGCAGGCCATTTTTAGATAAGCGAAATAGTGCTTGTCAAGAATCATGTCCAGCAGCTGGGGGTCGTGCTGCTTTTTATAGGAGCTTTTTGCCGTATCGATGACAGCAACTATTTCATTATCATTGATCTCATTTATGCCCTCAAAAACATAGAGCCTTAGATTGTCAAAACCGATGGTTCCGGCTCTGGAAAACAGTTGGAATTTTTCCGCCTGTCCAAAGTAACCCCGGATCTGGATCTTTAAGTTTAGATAATCGTATTTTCTGAACAGGGCGGTCAGAATAATGTTTTCTGGGGCCAGCCTGTCCAGCAGCTGTTTTAAGGAGAGCGTTTCCAGTTCCAGCAGCTCTTCAAAATCAAAAGGCCTTTTCAGTTTGGGCAGGTTTTCCGCATAAGGTGTTTCCGAGAGGACGCTAAAGGCGCCGGAGAAATCCGCTGCCGCTGCCATGCGCTCCAGTTGGGCAGTGGTCAGCAGCCTGGCTTCTAATGATCTTACTCTGCCTGCTCCGTAATAGAATTCATTCATGGTTTATTTACCAAATAAGACCTGGGCTGCCTCGACCTCTGTTTCTTCTCTAATCCTGGCGATCTCAGCTGGAGAAAGTTTTTTCTCCTTTTGTATTTCGTTGTAGATCGAGCCAAGGATCTTTTGCTTTTCTTCCAACAAGGCTTTGCGCGTGTTCAGCCTGGCCGGGACCAGGATGGCTCTTTTGGCTTCTTCAACCCGCAGCGCTGTTTCCCGCTCTCCAGCTGCTCTGAGCTCGGTCATTTTTTGCTCCTGCGACTGGTTGAGCTTCCTGATCATCTGCTCTGATTCCTGCTTGATCTTGTTGGCTTCAGCTCCAGCGTCCTGGAGTATCTTTTTTTCGATTTCCTGAA
>JAHIZU010000242.1 GCA_018814265.1 Candidatus Margulisiibacteriota bacterium
TCACAAATAAGTGTGATATAATTGCTTTCATGGAGCGCTTCCTCAAGAGCCGCTACAAGATCGGCGAAAAGATCTCAGAAAACCCCTTCAGTGTGACCTACCAGGGGGCTTTCCTTGGCAGTAACAAGCCGGTAATTATTAAAATATACAAACGCGGCACTCTGAATTCCCTGCTGATTAACCGCATGAAACAAAAAGTCAAAGAACTTTCTCTGCTTAGCCATCACGGCATTGTTAAATTGGTTGACGGTGATTATGGCTGGCAGGGCTTCTACTATGTTAGAGAGTTTGTTAACGGGCAGAGTTTGCAGCAATTGTTAGACAGCGGCCAGGAATTTGGAGTAGAAAAAGCGCTCACGATTGTGGAAGAAGTCTGCCGGGCGCTCGAGCCGGTTCACGCTAAGGGTATCGTTCACGGCGCGCTCAAACCTAGTAATATTTTTCTTAACGGGCAAGGGGTGGTCAAGGTCGCAGACTTTGTTATTGAGGGAGAGATAAAGGAGGCCCAGCCGCAAAAGGCCCTGGCTATTATGGATGACGGCAGGTATGCCTCTCCAGAGGAAATAGCCGGACGGCCAGCATCCGCTTCCTCAGATATCTATGCCTTAGGCTTGATCCTGCTTGAACTGCTGACGGGAAAAGCTTTTCTAACAGAAAAAGGCTTGTCCGCCAGCCTAAGAAAACTCAAAGGTGCGCCGCTCCCTGATCGGGAAAAGCTTGAGTTGCTGCCGCGCTATCTTCAGGACATCATTGGCAAAGCGATGCAAACGGATCCCCTGTGTCGGTTTCATTCGATCAATGAACTTCTTCAGAGCCTGGAAAATAAAAATCTGGCGGCTAGATCGGCGCCGAATGAGGAATTAGCTACGATCTTTGAGAACACGGTCACTCAGTATGGCGCTGAGGATGTAACTAAAGAGAGTGAAGCCATAAGCGACCTGAGCAGGGTCAATATCCGCTGGGGCAAGGAGAAGCATCGCAACTGGATCCTGGCGGTGGTGCTGATGGCGGCGCTTATGTCCGGGCTGGTCTATGCTTTTTTATTTGGTAGATAATTATGCTTATTGAATATTTAAGTTTCTATTTAATATTTGTTATTGTTGCCTCTATCCTGGTCAGCTTTGTCGTGCTGCGCTTTAAATTTCCCGCGCCGCAGATTGTAATTCCAGTGGTTATGAGCATAATTATTTTACCAGCCGTATTTGTTTACCTTTATATAACCTACTTTACCTCTTTGCCTGAGGTTTATGTGCCTGATTTAAAGGGAATGCCCTTGGAAGAGGCCTTTATTAAATTGGAGGCCTTAAAATTGAAGAGCCGACATGCCGGCAGTGTCTATGATATGAAGTATCCGGAAGGCAGGGTTGTTTCCCAGCGTCCGGAAAGCAGCCGCAAGGTCAAGGTGGGCCGGACGGTTTATTTATTAACCAGCTCAGGCAAAAGAATGGTTTTGGTGCCCAATCTTTTGGGACGGCCGTTAGGGCAAGCTAAGGCGGTCTTGTCAGCCAAAGGTTTGTTTTTGGGTCAGGTAACCGAAGATGTTGTGGCAGAGCTGGAGTCAGGGATGATCCTTACGCAACTACCGCTGCCAGGGGAAGAGGTGGAGGCCGGGTCATACATTAATATATCGATTTCCGGCAGCCCTGAGTCTGGGATGGAAGTTGTGGAGGAAGAAGTAGCAGGAGAGAAGAAAGACGAATCTCCTCGAAAAGACTCGGAGCAAGGAGGATTTTGGCCATGGTGGTAAAAATTGCCCCATCAATTCTTTCAGCTGACTTTAGAATACTGGAATCTGAGATCAAAAAAGTTGAGAAAGCAGGAGCGGATCTTATTCATGTCGATGTGATGGATGGCCACTTTGTGCCGAATATAACGGTTGGACCATTAGTTGTTAAGGCGGCCAGAAAATGCACCAAGCTGCCGCTTGACGTGCACCTGATGATCGAAAACCCGGACCGCTATATTCCTGACTTTGCCAAAGCCGGAGCGGACATTATTATGGTCCAGGTTGAGGCTTCAAAGAATCTAGCCGAAGACATTGAGCTCATTAATCAAAATAACGTTAAGCCCGGTGTTGTGGTCAATCCAGAAACACCAGTAGAAACTGTTTTCCCTGTTTTAGATAAGGTGGCAATGGTTTTGTTGATGGCGGTTAATCCTGGTTTTGAAGGGCAAAAATTCATGCCAGAAGTTTTGCCAAAAATTAAGAAGCTGCGTTCAGAAATTACCAGGCGAAAATTAAAGGTTGATATTCAGGTTGATGGCGGCATCAATCTGGAAACCGCGCCCCAGGCAGTGAAAGCTGGGGCCAATGTGTTAGTGGCTGGTTCAGCCATTTTTTATGCCAAGGATTACCAGGCGGTTATAAAAAAACTTAAGTCTTTTTAATTTCGAAACCCCAATATTTTTGTTTTTACTGAAATTTCCCCATTGATGTGTCGAAAATTATAGTGGAAAGGAATATCCAATGAAAATGTATCAGCGAGCCGGAATAATGAGGCCAGCAATGGAGCTGCGCCGTTTTAGAGGCTGCATGCTGGGCGCAGCAGTTGGCGATGCCTTGGGTGCGCCGCTTGAGGCCATGTCTCGTCGCCAAATCCAAGATACTTTTAACGGCACGGTTAACAGATATGTTTCATCTGCCAGACATCCTCGATTATCCCTTGGCCAATGGACAGATGATACGGCTTTGTCCCTAGCGACAGGAGAGATCTTGATTTCAAAGGGCGAGGTAAACATTAACGAAATTGGGTTTGCCATGCGCATGGCGTTTACATTGGAATCTTTTCGCGGTTACGGCCTGACAACAAGGAAGGCTTTTAATGATACTAATCACAAGGGGAGGGGGATCCGCCCTTCTAATGGCGCGGCAATGAGGATTGCGCCAGTGGCTTTATTCTCCTGCCATGATCTTGACAGCCTGGCCTCAAATGTGATCAATGTTAGCCGGATCACTCACCCCCATCCTGACTCAATAGACGGGGCCCTGGCAGTGGCTTTTGCAGTTGCCACAGCTGCCCGTGGAGAGCTGGAAACAAATGGATTGATTGAGCAAACGATTGAATTTCTCGGGCCTCAGTCGGAAATGGGCTATAAGCTGCGGGAAGTTGATGATCTGCTTCAGGCTGATATTAGTACTAGTCATGGATTGGAGCATATTGGGACTCGCGGGTATGCCCTGGAAACAGTTGGCAGCGCCTTTTTTGCTTTTCTAAAATCGCCGGAAAGTTTTTATAACTCGATTGTTGAGGTAATTAATGCAGGCGGGGATACTGATACTATTGGCTCAATAACTGGAGCAATTAGTGGCACTTTTAATGGAGTGGAGGCTATCCCAAGA
>JAHIZU010000243.1 GCA_018814265.1 Candidatus Margulisiibacteriota bacterium
CGGCTCCAGCACTAATTTAGCGTCAGTTTTATCTTTGAGCACGGCCGCGATCTGTTGGGCATAAGTCTCGATATCCGGCGGCTCGTCAGAGCTTAAATAGGCGATGCCCGGCCCGCCGCCGATATTAATTTCACGCGTTTCATATTTTTTTGTTAATTCCAGCAGGAGCTTTGTTTCATCAACAAACGGTTTGGCATCAAAGATCTGCGAGCCGATATGGGCGTGAAAACCCGCCAGGCTGATCATTTTTTTGCTTTTGATCATTTTGACAGCCGCGTCGATCTCATTTTGCGGCACACCGAATTTAGAATCGATCAAACCGGTCTTAATATACTCATGGGTATGGGCTTCAATGCCGGGATTGATGCGCATCATGACCTCGGCTTTTTTACCGGTTTTTCTGGTCAACTCGTCCAGGTTTTCTATTTCCTGGATCGTATCGACCATGATCCGGCCAATGCCGCCGGCCAAGGCCATTTCTAATTCTGCTTTAGTTTTGTTATTGCCATGAAAATATAATTTTTTTGGGTTGATGCCGTTTTTTAGCGCGGTGTAGACCTCCCCGCCGGAAGAAACATCAAAGCACATGCCTTCGGAATCAGCTATTTTAAGAATGCCCGCTGTACACAGCGCTTTACAGGCAAAAGCCACATCAGTATTGGGATAATATTTTCTAAAGGAATCAATATAAGTGCGGCAGCGGTTGCGGACTGTTGCTTCATCCATTACGTAGAGCGGCGTACCGAATTCTTTGGCCAAAGCGACCGTATCACAGCCGCCGATCTCTAAATGGTTCTTCTTATTTATTTTCGCGGTATCCGGCAAATTTCTCATATTTCCCCTTTGCGCAGTCTTTCAGCAAAAAGCTTGCTTTCCTTAGGCATAAAATTATAAAGGAAACGATTCATCTTTTCCAGCCACTCCAGTTTTTGCAGCACAGATAATTTTTTATACTCAGCCGCTTTTTCTTTTGTATAAACATACCTAAAGCCTTTTCTTTTTGAGCTCATGTCCTTTCTCCAAATTTCTCCAAGGCCTCAACATCCGCTAAATCCTGTTCACGGCCGGAAGCTTGCTTGATCTTTATCAGGTCAGCTAATGAGATCGTCGAAACATTAACTCCCCCCGCCTGCATGATTTGCTTCCGTTCATACGCGGCCTCAAAAGGAAGCAGATCTTCGATCATAACATCAATAACAACACTGGGGTCGTCCGGATGCTCAAAAGCAAAGGCCCGCATATTTTTTTCCTTTGGTCTGAGCCCAAGCTCCTCAGTCAATGCAATAAAATTCGATAAGTTTTCATCGCTCATCGAAAGTATGAGGTCTATATCCGCAGTAGCTCTTTGCACTCCGTAGAGGTTAACCGCGATCCCGCCGATCACCAGGTATCGGATATTCTTTTCCTGGAGATTGCGGAAAATATCTTCATAGAAGAGTTGTTTAGCCATTGGACATCATCAACTTATATTCGATCGAATCAACCAAAGCCAGCCAACTGGCTTCGATCACGTTAGTTGACACGCCAACTGTCCCCCACGACTTGGTTTCATCAGAGGACTCAACAATAACGCGGACTTTGGCAGCAGTGCCGGCTGCGGAATCCAGCACGCGGACCTTATAGTCGGTTAATTTAACTGATTTTATTTCCGGATAGATCGTTTCCAGGACTTTTCTTAAAGCATTATCAATCGCGTTAACCGGACCGTCGCCAGTGCCGGTGGCTTCTTCATCTTTGCCTTTGACCATGAGCTTAATGTGAGCCGTAACGATCGGGTCGCGACCGCCTTCTTTATGCGTCTCGATCAAAAAGTCAACTAAAGTAAATGATGGTTTACTTAAGCCAAGCGTCCTTTTTAACAATAATTCAAACGACGCCTCACCTTCTTCAAACGAATACCCTTGATGCTCCATTTCTTTGAGCACAGCAATAAGTTTCTTAGCTTCCGGCGCTTCTTTTTTCAGGTCAACTTTATATTCTTTAGCTTTGACCAGTAAATTGCTTATGCCGGACAGCTCAGAAACCGTGACGCGTCTCTCATTGCCAACTAATTCAGGTTTAACATGCTCATACGTCCCGGGATTTTTTGTGACCGCGGAAACATGGATGCCGCCTTTATGGGAAAACGCGGACCGGCCCACAAAGGGTTGGTGCGCGGATTGCGGCAGATTAGCGATCTCAGCAACATGGCGAGAAATATCCGTTAATCTTTTTAGCTGGATATCCGAGAGACAATCAATGCCAGCTTTAAGTTTTAGGATCGGGATAATTGAACACAAATTAGCATTCCCGCAGCGTTCACCATAGCCATTTATCGTCCCCTGCACATGGGTACAGCCGCAGTTGACCGCCATGCCGGTAACCGAGACAGCGCATTCAGAATCATTATGCGCGTGGATCCCCAAAGGTTTCCTAACTTTACGTTTTACTTCTTTTATTATCTTCTGAACTTCGTATGACAAAGATCCCCCATTGGTATCGCATAGGCAAAGCACATCCGCGCCCGCTGCCTCAGCAGTTTTCAAGCATTTAAGCGCGTAAGATTTATTCGCTTTATAGCCGTCAAAAAAATGCTCCGCGTCAAAAATAACCTCTTTGCCTGCTTGCTTGGCATAGGCAACGGTGTCTTTGATCATGGCCAGGTTTTCTTCAAGAGTGGTTTTTAAAGCGTCGGTAACATGAAAGTCCCAGCATTTACCAAAGATCGCCACTGCTGGGGTATCGGCCGCAAGCAGAGTGGCGATATTCAAATCCTCTTCGATCTTTACTTTTGGCCGCCGGGTTGAGGAAAAGGCAACTATTTTCGCGTTTTTCAGTTTGACGTCTTTGATCGCCTTGAAAAATTCAATATCCTTGGGATTACTTCCCGGCCAGCCGCCCTCTATATAATGAATGCCCAATTCATCTAAAAGCTTGGCGATTTTTAGCTTGTCCTCCAATGAAAACGAGATGCCCTCAGTTTGGGCGCCGTCTCTAAGTGTTGTATCGAAAAGTTTCACTTGCATAACGGGGAAATTATAACACAAATCATTAAATGCGTCATGCGGCAACCAGTAGCTGTCGGGATTTCGACACTGGGACAGGAATTAGGGGTTAGGGATTAGAGGTTAGTTCCCAACTCTTTTTAGTTACTATTATCATAGAAACTACTCCCTAGCCTCTAGGCTCTATCCCATAAATTCCCC
>JAHIZU010000244.1 GCA_018814265.1 Candidatus Margulisiibacteriota bacterium
ATCAATTGCCCGGGATCTGCCTCAATTTTCGCAATATGTTAAGCAAAGGAAATGGATCAGAAAAAGTCCGATCCCGTTTAGGTTATCTGGCAAAACCATGGGGATTGTTGGTCTGGGCAGGATTGGAACCGCGGTTGCATTGCGGGCTAAAGCTTTTGGCCTAAAGGTAATTTTTTATGATCCTTATAAGCCAGCGGGATACGCTAAAGCCTTGGGTATTGAACGGGTCAGTAAATTAAAAGATTTGGCTGGTTGCTCAGACATAGTTACTCTACACGTACCTTTAACTGAAGAAACATCCGGTATGATCGATGCCAATTTCTTTAACCAATGTAAACCAGGTGCAATTTTAATCAATACTGCAAGGGGAGCGGTAGTTGATCTAGAAGCGCTTTATCGAGCAATGAAAGATGATCAAGTCAAGGCTTGTGGTTTAGATGTTTTACCGGTTGAACCGTCCGATGATTCACAAAAATTAATTGTAGCGTACGAAAAGAATGAGGATTGGATCAGGGGTCGCCTAATCGTTACGCCACACGTGGCTTTTTATTCGCCTGAATCTTACGAAGAAATGAGACGTAAGGCGGCTCTGGAAGCAAAACAAATTTTAGAAGGTAAACCAGCGAGGAATTGTGTTTATGGCTAATCAGACAAAAATTGTATTTTTAGGAACCAACGGTTGGTACGATACTAAAATCGGAGATACGATCAGTGTTCTGATCGATACGCCGTCTGCTTATATAATTCTGGATGCCGGTAATGGCTTTTACAAGGTTGATCAGTATATCAAGAAAAATAAACCGGTTTATCTGTTTATTAGCCATTTTCACCTTGATCATATTTTTGGACTGCATATACTAAATAAATTTAATTTTCCGCAAGGATTGACGCTTTGTTGCTATAAAGGCGGCAAGAAAATATTAAAACAGTTGCTAAGGCAGCCCTTTACCATTCCTTATTCAAAATTACCATTTAAATTAAGATTTAGGGAGCTAAAGGTTGGTAAAAACAATGGTTTTCCTTTTACTTTGACTTGTAATCAGATGGTCCATTCCACTAAATGTTTTGGTTTCAGGTTCGAGTTTACAGATCAGGTTGTTAGTTATTGCCCGGATACGGGAGCCAATGATGCGTTGATTTTTTTGTCACAAAATGCAGATTTAATGATTACTGAATGTGCCTGGAAACCTGGCCAGCAAAAAGGAGTATGGCCACATTTGAGCCCGGAGAAGGCGGCACGTCTGGCTAAAAAAGCTAGTGCTAAACAGCTGGTGCTAGTTCATTTTGATGCGGATAATTACCGAACCGTGACGGATAGAAGTAATGCCCAGCGGGTGGCCCGGAAGATTTTCCCTCACTCCTTGGCGGCTAAAGATGACATGGTGTTAAAATTATGAATAATAAAAAGCGTTTGATATTTTGTGATAGTCTGCCGGCGGCTGAACTTTGCCCAAAGATTGCGGCAGGTGGTCAGGATTGTCTTTTTATTGCTTTGACTCCGGATGTTAAAGTGCGTCTCCAGGAATTGAGATTGCCGGTATCGGATACGTTACCGTATTTTCCTTCTGTGGCACACGAGAAAGCCTTACATGCTTCAAAGGAAGCGGTAGATCGGTTGCGATTCCAGATTAATTTTGTGGATCTTGGCTTAGGATTGAAGACTGCTTACCGGGATATTTTTATTTATTGGTTTCGTTTTGTAGTACATTATTGTCTTTTTATGATTGAATTGATTAACGCGGCGATCCAGCAGCACCAACCATCTGAAATGATCGTTTTTAACTATTGCCAAACCGGCAAAAATGGCATATACGTTGAACCGGAAGATAATTATTTAGCTGAACTGATCAAAGCTATTAGCGAGAAGGCAGGGCTTGATTATAAGATTGTCCAGGTTCCTAAGGCAGGGATCTTTCCAACGCATCTCCTTTCCCGAGCTAAGCAATTGGCGGGACTATTTCGTATCAGGGTTTACGGAAAAGATCTTAAATCTAATCCTTCTACCAGACCCATTGTTCTTACTAGTCCGACTTATCGTATGGACAAACTAGCTAAAGATCTTGCAAAGGAGTTTCCGTCGCGGCCAGTAACCTTTTTGGCCGGCGCTTTGTCAATGGACATTGACTTGCCGGGTTGGTTGCTTGCCTTCTTGTCCGGTGGAAAGTCAGCTGAACTTAAAGAACAAATCAAGATGTGTGCAGAATTTTCCAATAAAGTGGCTAACGAGCGGTCAGGTTTTGTTTATAAGGGAGTGTGCTATGCGGATATTTTAGCTGATAAAATTAAAAAATATTATACCGGCTTTGTGCTGATGTTATTATTAGCTTCATTATTGCTTGACCGGGAATTAGGTTGCTTGAATCCAGAGGCGGTGCTATCTAATGTCAGCAGAATTGATGATCTTCTCTTGGCGGAACTCTGCCAGGCAAAAAATATACCCAATATACTGCTTAGCCATGGTTCACACGTTAAACCTAAAAATACCGCTGAAATAATTGAGTGGGGAGAGCATGGTATACAGTTCCTTAGCGCACCTTTTTCACATATTGCTGTGCAAACTCCGACCACCAAGCAGTATTTTGATGCTTTTCCGACCGATGCAGAACTAACCAAAACTGGTCCAGTTACCTGGGGAACCAAGGTTGACCGTTCCAGATCAGGGGCTTTGTTTCAATCTTTGTTTGGTAAGAAGTTTGAACGGGAAAAAGTGAAAATTATAATGCATGCTGGTACTCCAAAGGCCAGCGGTTCTTTACGTTTCTTTGTTTATGAAACGTGTGATGAGTATATCCAGGGAATACGCGAATTAGCGGAAGTGGTTAATCAGAGTGATAATCTGCTGTTGGTAGTTAAGTTCCGACCATCAAAGGAGATTAGTGTGGCAACGTTGAAAAAATTGATACCTTTTTCTGATCGGGTTGTGCTTAGTGTAGTCGAACCACTGCTTGATGTTTTGGGTTTAGCGGATCTCGTGGTTAGCTTTTCTTCGACGGCTATCGATGAAGCGCTTCAAAATTGCATTCCAGTTTTGCAATACGGTGGTGTGGGCAGATATCAGCACCTGAAAGCAGTAGAAATTGGCGATGAAGCATTATCTCCGGCAGCAGTTTTTCACCTGAATGGTCAGGATGATCTGCATGACGGCCTGCAGCGTCTGTTTGCCCTCAAACTTGATCCCAGTATATTTGATCCATACATTTATCCTAAAACTGAGTGTAAATCGATTGCTCAACTGATTAAAGAAAAGGTGAGAATAACATGAAACAGTTAACTAAACAAGAACTGCTTGATTGCACCATCCGTGACGGTGGTTATGTGAATAACTGGGATTTTGATAAAAAGCTGGTAAGAGAAACTTATCGGGCATTATCTAAAGCCGGCGTTGATTACGTAGAGCTTGGATATCATGGTTCTGAAAAATATTTTGATAAAGATAAATTTGGTGCTTTTCGGTTTTGTGCGGTGGATGATATTCGTGAGGTTTGCCGCGGGATTGAAGGAGCTGATATAGCGTTAATGGTTGATTACGGTAAATTTGATCTGGCGGACCTGGCTCAATATAAAGGTACCCCGGTAAAACTGATCCGTTTAGCTTTTCATAAAGATAAGCTTAAAGAGGCTTTAGCTGAGGCTGGTAAAATTAAGCAGCTAGGTTTTAAGGTTTCGGTTAATTTTATGGGGTTTGCGGCTTATACTGAAGAAGATAAAAAGGTGATGATGTCTTTGCTTAAAGATCTCCCGCTGGATTATGCTTATGTAGCGGATACTTATGGATCAATGTTTCCGGATCAGATGGCTGATTTTTTCCGACCGTTACTTGAAATTAAACACATAAAGTGGGGCTTTCATCCTCATAATAATTTGCAAATGGCTTTTGCCAATTCTTTAGCGGCGATTGAGGCCGGTGCCCAGATAGTTGATGGTTCGGTTTTTGGGA
Organism: Candidatus Margulisiibacteriota bacterium; assembly: GCA_018814265.1. Lineage (GTDB taxonomy): Bacteria > Margulisbacteria > WOR-1 > O2-12-FULL-45-9 > O2-12-FULL-45-9 > JAHIZU01. Next base: position 3,938 of record JAHIZU010000244.1, read on the forward strand.
TGGGGCGGGGTGCCGGAAATCTACCGACGGAATGTATGTTGGCCTATCTCCATACGCTAAAACCCGAAAAATATAATGTAATTCCGGTTTTAAATTTAATTGATCGTTATTTTACTGAATTACATCGTAAACATGGCTGGGGATATAACCTGCCGTATATGCTATCGGGTACCTATGGTTGTCATCCAAATTTTGCCAAAAATTTAGTGGAACGCAAAGAATATGACATCGAGGATATCTGGAATATCTTAGAGGTAATCAAAACTAATAATCCAGTGGGCTTTAGAAAAGAATTAGTGGATGATATTTTAAAGAAAGGCTTTTTTGGCAAGCGCCAAGTTCATGCTTACGAAAAAAGCGCCGCCGCTGCCTTTAATAATAATCAGGTAGAGGTTAAGTATGCCAATCGCTACCCGGGTCGCGATTTCTTGGTTTTGGCAACCGGACCCAGCTTAAAACAAAACCAGAAGGAAATTGAGGATTTTATTAAAAGGTATGATCCAATCATTCTAGGCGCAAATTATCTGGGGGGATTATTTAAACCGCATTACCATGCTTTTACCAACAAGCGACGCTTTACCGATTATGTTGATACGGTTGATAAGGATGCGAAGCTTTTAGTTGGTCAATACATTTCACAAGATATGATAAAAGAATATTTAAGTCGTGAGTATGAAACTTTATATTACGAAGATACTTTAAGTAATCCTTTTGATATTAAAAATGGGGTAATTTCTGCAAATTGTCGTACTATTTCGGTATTGTTGGCGGCGGTGGCCC
>JAHIZU010000245.1 GCA_018814265.1 Candidatus Margulisiibacteriota bacterium
CTCTCTCAACTCGGTGAATTTGGGCTTATTGAATTACTCAAAAAGTCACTTAATAAAAGAAAAGAGACAATAATCGGCATTGGTGATGATTGTGCGGTTCTTGAGGGGTTAGGGGTTAGGGGTCAGGGGTTAGAAAAAAACTTGCTGGTTACTACTGATACTCTGGTTGAAAATGTTCATTTTAAATTAAAGAAAACCTCATTTTATGATCTAGGTTATTATTCGCTTTTCATTAATGTTTCCGATATTGCTTCTATGGGAGGAACCCCGACCCATGCTTTTGTAACTATCGGCGCGCCGGGTAGAACCAATGTTGGATCGATCAAGCAGCTTTATCAGGGGATCAGTGCCTTAGCTAAAAAGTTGAAGATCGACATTGTGGGCGGGGATACAGTTTCCTCTGACAAACTTATTGTTTCAATCACCTTATTGGGAAAAGTTGATAAGAAATATTTGATGACAAGGGCTGGGGCAAAAGCTGGCGATCTTATTCTTACTACAGGCGAATTCGGTGGACCGGCGGCGGCGAAATTTGAAAATAGAAAATCGAAAATGGTAAATAGGCTTAAAGAAGGACAAACAACCGCTAAAAGCCGGCTGGCGACCTCAATGATCGACTCTAGTGATGGCTTGGTCAGGTCAATCCTGGAAATTTGTGGATCAAGCAATGTTGGCGCGCTGATCTATGAGGCTGAAGTGCCAATTGCCAAAGGCGCGACGTTAAATCAAGCCCTTCATGGCGGGGAAGAATATGAGCTGGTCTTTACCGCCTCAGCAAAAAATGTTGCCCGGATCAAGAAGTTGTTAGGCAGGACTAAACTCTCAATTGTTGGTGAAATAATGCCAAAAAAATCGGGCGTGGGACTGTTGGGCAACCATGGTAGAATAGCAAAGATAGGATCCGGTGGTTACGAGCATTTCAAGGGATGACGATTTTGTGTCATGCCCGATTAAATCGGGCATCCAAAATCTGGATTCCCGCTTTCGCGGGAATGACGTTCATGGTTTTAGTTTATTGATTTGGAATTTATATGATCAACAAAAAGAGATTAGTAAACACTTTTAAGAAATTAGTTAAAATCGATAGTCTTTCTTTGAAGGAAGGGAAAATAGTTAAGCATTTGAAAAAAGAGCTAAAGACTTTGGGTCTTCGGCCATATGAGGCTGGGAAGCCTAAAGATGGAGAGGTTGGGAATCTAATCGCTGACTTTCCAGGTAAAGGGCCTCGCATAATTTTAAACGCCCATGTTGACACAGTTTCCCCCGGGAAAAATATTAAACCAGTTGAGCGCGGCAATAGGATCTATCCCGCAGGAAAAACTATTCTTGGGGCTGATGATAAGACTGGAGTGGCTGTTATCCTTGAGGTTTTAAAAGTCATAAAGAAAAACAAACTTCCTCATCCAGCTATAAGAGTTATTTTTACGGTTGCTGAAGAAATCGGCATTGTGGGGGCAAAGGTGTTGCCCAAAAATCTGCTAAAGGCTGACTTTGGGATCACTCTTGATCATGGTTCAGTGCAGAAGATCATTAATCAGGCGCCTTCCCAGGTAAATTTTACAGCTACAATTTTTGGCCGCTCAGCCCATGCCGGCATCCATCCAGAAGATGGCATTAACGCCATCAAGGTGGCGGCAATTGCTATTTCTAAAATGAAGTTTGGTCGTATTGATAAGGAAACTACTTCAAATATCGGAGTGATTAAGGGCGGCAAGGCTACGAATATTGTGCCGGACAAGGTGGAAATAAAAGGTGAAGCCCGCAGCCATGACCGGGTAAAGATGTGGTGCCAGCTCAGGCACATGCAAATCGTTTTGATGCGCACCTGCGCCAAATACAAGGCCAAGGTCAAGATCACTGCTAATAAAGTTTATAATTCTTTTGAGGTGAAAAAGAAATGCAAAGTTGTCAAGCTGGCTTTTAGCGCGATCAAAAAAGCTGGATATAAGCCAAGACTGATGCCAAGCGGCGGCGGCTCTGACGCCAATATTTTTAATGCAGCAGGTGTTCCAACCCTGAACATGGGGGTTGGTATGCATCGGGTGCATACTGCCCGCGAGTACGCTGACGTAAATGAAATGGTAGCCGGAGCAGAAATAGTCATAAATCTAATTGCGGAGTGCGCCAAATGAGTGACCTGGGAGAAAAGCGGATTAAAACAAAAAGACTTTATAAGGGAACCCTTATTGGGCTAAGGAGAGATACGGTTGAACTGCCCAATGGCAAAACTTCGACTCGTGAGATTGTTGAGCATCCAGGCGCGGTTGCTGTAGTGGCTATAACAAAAGAAGATGAGCTTGTTTTAATTAGACAGTTCCGCACACCGACCAAAGAAATTTTGCTTGAGGTCCCGGCTGGCGTGCCAAAAAAAGGCGAAGCTGGTGAGGTTTGCGCGGCCAGAGAGCTGCAAGAAGAAACCGGATTTCACGCTAAAAAAGTCAAAAAAGTCTGGGAAGGTTTTGCTTCTCCAGGATATTCTGATGAGCTGATCAGGTTTTATCTGGCGCAGGACATGGTTAAGATCAAGCAAAACCTGGATGAAGACGAATTTGTTGAGGTTAATCTGATCGATGTTGAAACTTGTATGGACCTGTTAAAACTGGGCAAGATTCGCGACAATAAGACCATGATCGGCATAATGATCGCAGATCTTTATCTTAAAGGCGAACTTAAGTGAAAGAGCAGATCAAAGATTTCCTGGAATTCATTAAGGTCGAACGCGGGTATTCGGAAAATACGGCCAAGGCCTATGATCGGGACTTGGGCCAGTTCATCAGGTTCTCCAATGGCAAAAAATCCAAAGATATTGACCGCGAGCTGATAAAATCCTATCTCGAGCATCTTTATGATAATGGATATGCTGTTTCTTCAACCGAAAGAAAGCTGGCTTGTTTAAAATCTTTTTTCCACTATTTGGTGAGGGAAGGGAAGGCTGCTGCTGATCCTACTTCTGACATAAAATTGCCCAAGAAAGCCAAGCGTTTGCCCAAAGCCCTGAGTATCAGCGAAACCATAAAACTTATTTCAGCGCCGCGAGAAAAGAATTTTATGGCGTTGCGTAATGCAGCCTTGCTCGAGTTGCTCTACGCCAGCGGCATGAGGGTCTCTGAGGCGGCCGGCCTGAACGTCTCAGACATCAATTTCTCGGTTTCTTTTGTTAAATGTTTTGGCAAAGGGTCGAAGGAGCGGATCGTGCCGATCAATAAAATTACTCTGGCAGCGATCAAGGAATATCTGGAAAAGGCCCGGCCCAAGTTTCCCCAAAAAGACAAGGAAGCTTTGTTTCTTGATAAAAACGGCCAGCGTTTGACCAGACAAGGCATGTGGTTGGTTATTAAGAAGTATGTTAAAATAACTGGGGTCAAAGGCAAAACTTCGCCGCATACTTTGAGGCATTCTTTTGCCACGCATCTTTTAGAGAAAGGAGCAGATTTGCGCTCAGTCCAGGAGATGTTGGGTCATGCGGATATTGCCACGACCCAGATATATACGTCCGTGTCCAGGGAAAGGTTGAAAAGAATGTACAAGAAGGCGCATCCGAGGGCATAAAATGACATTTTTGTTTTATTTGTTAATAGCGTTTATTCTTTTATATTCGATCATTTTGCATGAATTAGCTCATGGCAAGGTTGCCGAGATGATGGGGGATACTACAGCGCGGATGTATGGACGATTGACTTTAAATCCGATCCCGCATCTTGATCCGTTTGGCACGATTCTTCCGATCCTTTTAGTGATGATCGGTGCACCAATCGTTTTTGGCTGGGCCAAGCCAGTGCCGATCAATCCTAATAGCTTTACTGATTATAAAAAGGGCATGATCTGGGTCAGCGCGGCCGGGATCTTGACCAATCTTTTTGTAGCTTGGACGCTGGCCACGGTCGTTAAGTTCTTGCCGGAGGCCACAACCTCGGGTATGTACGTGCTGCAGCAAGCTTTGCTGTTTGGCGTCAGAATAAACATAGTTCTGGCGATCTTTAATTTGATCCCGATTCCGCCGCTGGACGGCTCAAGGCTGCTGTCCATGTTCCTGCCTCCCCGGTATTCTGAGTATATTTACCGGATGGAGCCATTTGGTTTTTTTATTCTTATTTTTTTGCTGATGTTCCAACCCACCCAGGCCTTGCTTTGGGGTATTATTAGTTTTGTCTATAACCTGATGATGATTCGGTTATTCTGATGGGATTATCTCCAGCCCTCACCCTGATTCTGGATTATGAGAGGATTTGTGGTTTTTGATCCCTCTCCCAGAGGGAGAGGGACAGCTTAAGTTCTTTAAAAAAAACTAACCCTTCTCCCTTTGGAGGGTGTCCAATAACCTCAAGAAACCGGCGAATGAACTTCGCGGTTTCTTGAGGTAAAATTGAGGTGAGGTGAATA
>JAHIZU010000246.1 GCA_018814265.1 Candidatus Margulisiibacteriota bacterium
CTTTGACCCGCAACGCTCGGCTTTTTTTATGCCCACCGCTTCCGGGCCCTGCCGTTTTGGCAATTATCAGCAGGCGCACAGCTTAATTTTTAAAAGGCTGGGTTACCATGATATCCCTCTGGTTTCCCCAAATGCCAGGGATTCGTACAGCAAGTCAATGGGCCTGGACCTGAACTTTAGGCGCCGCGCCTGGCAAGGCATTGTGGCAGTGGATCTTTTAACAAAATTTACTTTACAGCAGCGGCCTCATGAAGTGAACAAAGGCGAAACAGATGAATTACACCGCTTTTACCTGGAACAGATCGAACACGCGCTGGAAGCAGGCAATCAAAAGCTGCCCACAGTTATGAATGATATCAGCGATGCTTTTGCCGCGATCCCGCTTAAGCCCAATGGCCACAAACCGATCATTGGCATCATGGGAGAACTCTTTCTAAGATGTAATCCGGAAAGCAATGCGAATATTATACGCAAAATCGAAGCTCTAGACGGTATTTCCTGGCTAGCCCCGACTTCTGAATGGGGCTATTATACCAACCTGGGATACATTTACGAAAGCCTGCTGCGCCGGGCACCAAAACATTTGCTAATTGGCCTGGCCCAGGACCTGGTTCAAAGATGGGAAGAGCATAAACTAGCCAAGATCTTTAATCGCCGGATCAAGAATCTGCACGAGCCTTCAACACTAAAACTCATCAAGTATGCTTCGCCCTATCTTCACTATACTTACAAGGGAGAAGCGGTCTTAAGTATTGGCAAGTCCATTGATTACATCAAAAAGGGAGCCTCCGGCATCATTAACATTATGCCATTCACCTGTATGCCAGGCACAGTTGTCTCCGCTTTAAGCAAAAAGATCAGAAAAGAACATGGGGATTTCCCGTGGCTGGACCTGGCCATTGATGGCAACGAAGGGGTAAACCTAGAGACGCGCCTTGAAGCGTTTATGCACCAGGCAAAGAGGAGATTATCAGAATATCAGAGCATCAGAACCGGAAAATCAGAATATTAGAATATCAGATTTTCTGATTCTCTGAGATTCCAGCTCTGCTCTTCTGATTCCCTGATATTCTTACACAATGTAACTTTAATCTTTTCTTAATTGTTTATAATTGTAGACTAAACCGGAAATAGCCAAAATGAAAGTGCCAACAAGCACCCACTGCGACGGGGTTAGGCCCAGCCAATGGACCGGACTGAATCGCAGGAATTCAACCAGCATCCGGTAGATAGAATAAAAAAGCAAGCCCCAGTAAAACACAAAACCATCATATTTCTTCTTCTGATAAAGTATCAATAAAATTACAAAAGCCGCCAGCATACTACCGCTGGAATATAGCTGGGTGGGATGAATATGTTCGTGCGGATAATAAGAATAAGCTAATGAGCCAAAGGGAAATTCCAGGCCCCAGGGTAATTTGGTCGGCAGGCCAAAGCAGCAGCCATTTAAAAAGCAGCCAATGCGCGTAATGGCATAACCCAGAGCCGTTCCAGGAGTCAGAATATCTAAAAGCTTAAGAACATTGATCTTTTTTATCCTGGCATAGCCAATGACCACCAGAACGGCCAGGATCAACCCGCCTAAAAAGATCAGCCCCCCCCGCTGCACCATGAACATTTCCAAGATATTGCCTTCAAACTGATTCCAGGTACCAATGACATACAGCAATCGAGCTCCAACAATCGCCGCAATGATCACATAAAGCGCCAGGTCCAGGATCGTCTCACTTTTGAGCCCTTCCCGCTTAGCATAATATAGCGCAACGATGATGCCGGTTAAAAAAGCAATGGCGATCATAAAACCATAGGCGTGGATTGAAAAAGGTCCTATTTTAAACAGGATCGGATACATTTTTTTTCTCCTCTTCAGCAAATAGTTTAAAAGCGATCAAGATCACCCCAACGTTGATCATGATATCAGCAAAATTAAATACCGGCCAGATTGTAATATCTAAATAATCGATCACATAGGCCCTGAAGATCCTGTCCGCCAGATTGCCCAGGCTCCCCCCTAGCACAAAGGCCAGGCCTGTCTGCAAAACATAATTTTTGGCAGGCAGGCGATGGTGGAAAAAGATCACCGCCAAAACCACAAAAATTCCAACCACTACCAGGTAAGATGAAAAACCAACAAAAAGTGAAAAAGCAGCCCCGGTATTGCGCACGTAGGTCAATTTAATAACGTCGCCGATCAAGGGCATCGACTGCCCCAAAGAAAACGACTGGTGGATTAAATACTTGATCAGCTGGTCAACAATAACGATCAATAAAGCGAGGCCGTAAAAGATCATTATTGCCCCGGCACACCCTGATTTAGATATTGGTTGACGAACTTGACCAATTCAGCAAGGTACATGCCAATGATCGGCATATCAACCATTCTCAGCAAAAGTTTACTCAGGATATAGATCGCCGCAGCTGCAATAACCGTAAAGCCGATCGCCATGCCCAACCCCCGGAAAATACCAACTATAAAATTAAAAAAGAAAAATCTCCAGGGCCGGGTCAGCATTGAAGTATATTCATCTATCCGCGCCCGCTCAATAGCAGTCGCCAGCTTACCCACTCGGCTGTTGAGACTTTCTAAAAGATCCCTCTCTTCTTTAAGGATTTGTTTCTCTTCGGATAATATTTTTTCTTCATTTGTCATTTTTAATTTGTCATTTGACATTTCTTTTAGGTTCCCTCCTGCCAGGACGATAAGTATTTCGCTTGCTCTGGAGTAAGCTTATCAATACTAATTCCCATTGATTTTAATTTGGCAGTGGCTACCCAATCCTCGATCTCCTGGGGAACATTATAAACCTTTGCCTTAAGCCTCCCCGCATTATTAATGGCATATTCTGTGGCTAAGGCCTGAGTGGAAAAGCTCATGTCCATGACCGAGGCGGGATGTCCTTCCGCAGCGCCTAAATTGACCAGACGTCCCTCGGCCAGCAGGTAAACGCTGCGACCATTGGGCAGAACATACTGGTCAACGAAATTACGCACATTTTTCCTTTCTTCTTTGGCCATTTTCTTAAGGCCTTTGATATCGATCTCAATGTCAAAATGCCCTGAGTTGCAGACAATCGCGCCGTCCTTCATCTTTTCAAAATGCTCAGGCCGGATAACATGCATATCCCCGGTTAAAGTACAGAACAGGTCGCCAATCGGCGCGGCTTCTGCCATAGTCATGACACGAAAACCATCCATCGCAGCTTCAATCCCTTTGACTGGATCGATCTCCGTTACGATCACGTTGGCCCCCATGCCTTTACAGCGCATGGCAAAGCCTTTACCGCACCAGCCATAGCCAGCCACAACCACACTCTTGCCAGCAATTAAGAAATCCGTTGCCCGGATAATACCGTCAACAGTACTTTGGCCGGTCCCGTAACGGTTATCAAACAGATTCTTTGTTTGCGCGTCATTGACCGCAAACACAGGAAATTTTAAAGCCCCGTCCCTTTCCATGGCTTTTAAGCGAATGACCCCGGTGGTTGTTTCTTCCATACTGCCAATGATCTGTTTGGCAATTGCGGGATATTTGGCAGAGATCGTTGAGACCAGATCACAGCCATCGTCCATGGTTGTAACAGGGGAGTGTTCAACCGCAGCAATTAAATGCTTGTAATAAGTATCATTATCTTCGCCTTTGATGGCATAAACGGAAATCCCGTAATCTTCAACCAATGAAGCCGCCACATCATCCTGGGTGGACAAGGGATTTGAAGCGCAAAGTACAATATCAGCGCCACCAGCTTTTAAGGTTCTGACCAGGTTCGCTGTTTCAGCGGTCACGTGCAGACAAGCGCTCATTTTTTTGCCTTTGAGCACCTGGTTCTTGGAAAACTTTTCTTTAACCTGAGCCAGAACAGGCATGTCCCGCTCTGCCCATTCGATCCTTAGCTTGCCTTTAGCAGCTAATTTTTTATCCTTAACATCACAATTAACCATTTTCTCCCCCTCCTATTTTTATTGACTTTACCACAGAAGCGCAGCGTTGGCAAAGGTCCGGATGTTCTTCGGTCTGCCCCACGCTATCAAGCAGCCTCCAGCAGCGCACACACTTACTCGCCTCAGCTTTCTTAACAACGATCTTGTCTCCTTCAGCAAATTCCACTTGAGAAACGATTAGGATCATCGGCAAGATATCTTCAACGTCTTTTACCCATTCCCTGCCTTGGGTGCCTATCTCAACTCCCGCCTCAAGAGAAGCAGAAATAACTTTATTGGCTCGCTGGGCTTCCAGCTCACGGTAAACAGCCTCTTTCAACTCCAGTATCTTATCCCATTTGTCTTCCAGTTTCTTATCCAGATATTTCTTATTTGCCTTTGGCATATTCAGCAAGAAGACACTTGGGACGGGGAACGTGGTACGAGGGACGAATCGGTAAATATCCTCTGCTGTGAAAGAGAGAATAGGCGCCATTAGCTTAATCAGAACATCAAGGATCTCAGTCATCGCTGTTTGGGCTGAACGACGTTCAAGAGAATCTTTCCCGCCGCAATAAAGCCGGTCCTTGGACATGTCTAAATAATATGCCGACAGATCGTTCACACAAAAGTCATAAAGCTTGTGATAAACAATATGGAATTCAAACTCGTCATAAGCCTTGGTCACCCGCTCGATCAAACGATGCAGACGCAGCAGTATCCATTTATCGATTTCCAGCAAATTATCATAGGAAACCGCGACGTTTAGTCGCAGGTTTCCTTTATTTTGATCGGAAGCCTGAGACTGAACGTCTCGGCTTCCTTCAACATCAAAATCATATAAATTGCTCATCAAAAAGCGGCAGGTGTTGCGGATCTTAAGATAGGCTTCCCTGACCTGCTTGAGGATATTTTGGGAAGCCGCCATGTCATTGCGAAAGTCTGTTGAAGCCACCCAAAGGCGCAGAATATCCGCCCCATATTCATTAACTACATCCTGAGGGCTGATCACGTTCCCCAAAGACTTACTCATTTTTTTGCCCTTTTCATCAATGGTAAAACCATGTGTCAGTACTGCCTTAAAAGGAGCCTGTCCTTTATAGCCAATTCCCAACAGCAAAGAGGTTTGAAACCAGCCCCGATGCTGGTCAGAACCCTCAAGATAAAGGTCTGCTGGCCATCTGAGGCCTTCTGTTTGCTCCAGGACGGCAGCATGAGACGAGCCGGATTCAAACCAAACATCAAGAATATCTGTCTCTTTTTCAAATCCAGTACCGCCGCACTCTGGACATTTTGTGCCTTTAGGTAAAATATCCTTGGCTGCCAGCTCAAACCAACCGTTAGTCCCTTTTTCCCGCACCATGGCCCGAATTGCCTTGTTAAAAGCCCCGGTCATCTGCGGCTTATGGCAATCCTGGCAATAAAAGGCCGGGATCGGCACTCCCCAGGAGCGCTGCCGGGAAATACACCAGTCAGGCCGGGTTTCTACCATGCCGCGGATACGATTTTCACCCCAGCTTGGAAACCACTTAGTATGACCTATTGCCTTCAGTGCCTCATGCCTCATGCCTTTGTGATCAACTGCAATAAACCATTGTTAAGTTGCCCTAAAAATGACCGGTTTTTTACAACGCCAGCAGTGGGGATAAGGGTGTTTAAAAAATTCGAGCTTAAGGAGCGAGCCGTTCTCCTGCATGCGCTCGGTAATTACCTTGTTAGCTTTGTCGTAATACATTCCTTTGATAAAATCCGGCACAGAATCATCAAAATGACCCTTGGCATCAACCGGCATAACGATCGGCAGCTTATACTTTAAGCCGACTTTATAGTCTTCTTCACCATGCCCTGGAGCAATATGGACCAAGCCTGTGCCCTGTTCCAACGTCACATATTCATCCAAAACCAGCATAACCTCGCGATCAACAAAGGGATGTTTAGCTATTACTCCTTCTAAAAACTTACCCTTGGTTCTATCGATTATCTTATGTTCATTAATCCCCAACCGCTTTACAAAATCCTCAAGCAATCCTTCAGCAACAACATAAATCTCGTCGCCGACATGAAGAAAAACGTATTCAAGATCAGGATGCGCGGCAATTGCTACGTTGGCCGGCAGTGTCCAAGGGGTAGTCGTCCAGATCACAAAGTTCCATTTGAGGTCGAACGGCAGTTTCGGATTTTTAATTTTCGAATTTATTTCGGATTTCGGATTTCGAATTTCGAATTTAACAAAGATTGATGGTGACCTTTCATCCTCATACTCGATCTCTGCTTCAGCCAGGGCTGTTTCGCACTTAGGACACCAATGAATTGGTTTTAATCCACGGTAAACGTAGCCTTTCTCAGCCAGCACACCGAATAATTCAATGATCTTTTCTTCGTAAGAATGATCAATAGTTAAATAAGGCTTGTCCCACTCTCCCAAGATCCCCAACCTTTTGAATTCCGTGCGCTGCAGATCAACATATTTTAAAGCGTATTCTTTGCACTTCTGCCGGAATTCGGTAATGCCCATACCCTTTCTTTTATCCCCGATCTCCTTGATTAGCTGGGTTTCGATCGGCAAGCCGTGACAGTCCCAACCCGGCACATAGGGAGAGCTAAAGCCGCTCATGGACTTATACTTGACCACAATGTCCTTAAGGGTCTTGTTCAGGGCGTGGCCCAGGTGAATGTCGCCATTAGGATAAGGGGGGCCATCATGCAGGATATACTTATCTTTTTTGCTGTTCTTATCCTGAATTTTATGGTAGATATCTTCCTTGTCCCAGGTGGCTTGAAAGTGCTCTTCAACCTCTTTCAGCTTAGCCCTGATCGGGAAGTCTGTTTGCGGTAGATTTAGGGACTTTTTATACTCCATACGAAGCTTATATTTTATCACGTGAAAAGACAGTTTACAAGAATGGTAATCCCATTGTAGCAGCAACGTGATAATGTCCGGTTTGGGCAACGCGAAAATGTCCGGTTTACGGTAAATAAAAAAGCCTTCTTTACGATAAAAAGCGTAAAGGGGGCAAGAAATGAGAAAGGACATTATCACCATGAGTAAAAGGGA
>JAHIZU010000035.1 GCA_018814265.1 Candidatus Margulisiibacteriota bacterium
GAATGATTTCCAGCGAAAATTAGCCGGTCTGGGAATCGCCAAGGAAGATTTCCTGGTCGGCATCCATCCCGGCTGTATTTCATCGCGCGCCTGGGATGAAGACAAATTTGCCCTGGTGATCGAAGGGCTGCAAAACAAATTCCAGGCTAAGGTTGTCCTGACCGGCGGCCCGCAGGAGCGCGCCAAAGGCGAAAAGATCAGCTCACTGTGCCGGCAAAAGCCGGTCAACCTGATTGAAAAAACCACCATCCCGGAAATGATGGCCTTGATCAAGAGACTAAACATCTATATTGGCGCGGACACCGGGCCGACTCATATTGCCGCTGCCCTGGGCACTCCCGTGTTACTGATCATCCTGGGTAAGAACGTTAAACCAGTCAGATGGGGATCATACAACTCACAACATCTGATAATTTACGCCCATCCCCAGGCTAAGTGTCCTCTCTACTGTGATTCCGGCCGCTGCAAAGAAACATATTGCAGCCAGGTGATCACTCCGGAGATAGTGCTCAGCGCTGCTCAGCAGCTTAGGGAAGGCAAAAGTCATGACCGTTCCGACTGGCAAAGGCTGTCCTTAAACGTCTGTCTTATTTTTGACCAGGCCAACAAAGCCAGGGCGGAAAAAGTGGCCCTTGAATTGGATAATAAAGGCTATCACGCGGTGCTGTTTGAGTCGAAGGACCTGGTAGGCGTCAAAGGCATTAAAAGGTTCCTAAGATTGATCGAAACCGAAAATATTCTGGTCCTGCACCAATTAGGCAAAAAGCACGCCTTCTGGACCCGTCTTGCCAATCTCCTATCAGGCATTTATACTACCAATGCGACTGTCTTGGCCAAAGGTTACACTGAAAACGAAGATCTCTTAAAGAAATACAGCGAAACATTTCAGAAATCACTTTTTTAACATGATAGAAGCAAGCATTATCATCGGAACTTTTAACAGCAAAGATCTCTTGAAAAAGACCCTTGATTCATTATTTGACCAGACCTACCCCCCTGACAAGTATGAGATCGTTCTAGCCGACAGCATGTCAGATGACGGCACTGAGGAGATGGTCAATAGTCTTAAACCTCCTTGCCAGCTGACTTATTTTCGCCAGGAAAATAAAGGCAAGGTTAATGCCCGCAATAATGCGATCAAAAAAGCTCAAGGAGAGATCATCATTCTGACCGACGCGGATATCCCGGCAGAACGCAACTTGATCGAAGAACATGTCAAAGCCCATGAAAAATATCCCAGCACTGCCTTTGCCGGCCAGACCATCCGCTTAAGAAGGGAAGATTTAACCGATACCGAACTGCCGACTAAATTTAAACCTTTTCAAAAGATAGCCTGGTCCTATTTTCTGACTGGAAATCTTTCCCTTCACCGCCATATAATCATGGATGCCGGTCTATTTGATGAAAGCTTTAAAGAATACGGCTGGGAAGACATTGAGCTTGGTTATCGTTTGCATAAAATGGGCGTGCCTTTGAGGTTCCTCCCGCAGGCTCTCAACCACCACCTCCACCCGGTCTCTAAAAAAGATTTTCTGACCATTATGTATAAAATGGGCAAATCAGCCGCGATCTTTTACAGAAAGCACCCTAATCTTCAAATAAAACTCTATTTGGGCCTAAATCCTTTGGCCTTGGGTGTTTACACACTGATCAAAAAGCATAAATGGCTTTATAATTATATTGAGAGAAGATCAGTTAACTCAGGCTTTTTTAGGCATTTATTAGAACAATATAATTACCTAAAAGGTTTTACAGAGGTGTTGCACGATCGCACCTCCGCGTAGACGGCCCTTTAGGGCCGTTATAATCACACATGAAACACATAAATCTAAAACATCGCACATATTTCATCACAACAAATACCGAACATAAAACAAAAATCTTTACTGCAGAAAAGACCTGCCATTTGCTGTTGTTTTTTATGGATTATTACCGAAAACAATTTGAATACCTCATTTATGGTTATGTAATTATGCCAGATCATTTTCATTGGCTTATTCATTTGGGAGATAAAGCTGACCCACCATTGATCATGGGTAGATTAAAAGGCAGAACCTCTTATGAAATAAATCAATCATTAAACAGAAAAGGGAAATTATGGCAAGATAATTACTATGATCATGTAATAAGAAATGGGCTAGACTTTAAAGAAAAAATAAATTATATTCATAAAAATCCGTACCAAAACGGATTGGTCAAAAAAATAGAAGATTATAAATATTCGAGTTATAGAAATTATTACTTGGGAGATGACAGCGTATTTAAATTTGATTATCCAAATTTCGATGTGGTAAAGTGATAAGCAACGGGGCTAAAGCCCCTTCTACGCGAAAGAAGGACCCGCAAACAACAAGCTTTGCCTTTGCATAAAAAATAGGGGGTCATAAATGACTGATTTATCAATAATCATTGTCAGCTGGAATGTTAAAGACTTGCTGGAAGAATGTTTAAATTCGATCTTACTCAACAAAGACGGATTAAATGTAGAAGTTTTCGTTTCCGACAACTTATCTGCTGATGGCACCGCAGAAATGGTTAAAGCAAAATTCCCCCAGGTCATATATATCCAGAACAAAAGCAACCTCGGCTTTACCAAAGCTAATAACCGGGCCTTTGTCAAAGCCCAAGGCAAATACATCTTTTTTCTTAACCCAGACACAGTTGTCCAACCACAGGCCCTAAGCCGCCTGGTCAAATTCATGGATGAGCATAAAGACTGCGGCGCGCTGGGCCCTCGCCTGCTTAACGCGGACGGAACACTGCAGCTCTCCTGCCGCACCTTCCCAACCCTGGAAACCCAGCTCTACACTACCCTATTTCTGGATGTGCTCTTTCCCAGCAGCAAACTCTTTGGCCAGCACCTGATGAGCTTTTGGCAGCATGATGAATTAAAAGAAGTGGACCAACCCATGGGCTCAGCCCTGCTGGTTAGAAAAGAAACACTGGATAAAGTCGGGGCTTTTGATGAAAACATTTTTATCTGGTACGACGAGGTTGACCTCTGTAAACGCATAAAACAAGCCGGCTTAAAAATATTTTTCCTGCCGGATGCCCAGATAATCCACTATGGCGGGCAGTCATTTGGCCAGTGGAAAGGCATCAAACAGTCTCTGCGAGGCGCTTACATCTGGCGTAAAAGCCGCAATTATTTTTTTAAGAAGCACTATGGCTTCTGGACCGTGCCAATCCTGATCTTGCTGGACATGGTCCAGTTGGGACTAATCCTCGCCTTGCTTTTCTGGCTCATCAAACTAATCTGGCTGGCCATCACTTTTGTCTTCTAGCCAAAATCACACAAAGTTCTTTTTACTGCCCTGAATAATTGGTCAACAGATAGTTGGTCGAGGCAATTCAGCTTAAAATCACATTGTTTTTTATAACAAACTAGACAATCCAGATCAGAAAACACTTTAGCCCCCAATCCATACAATTCTATTTCAGCCGGCGACGTTGGCCCGAAAAAGACGACCAGTTTCTTACCCAGGGCAATGCCAAAATGCATCGCCAGACTATCTGAGCTTACCAGCAGCTGCGTTTGGTTGATGACCGCGGCGAAGTTTCTCAAGCTATGCAGCCCGCCATTAGGCATGCCGGTTTCTTTAACAATAACTTTATTTCTTTCTGCTTCCCTAATACCCCCCATAATAATAGAAACCATGCCAAGTTTTTTCTCAATCAGTTTCACTAATTCAATCGTTTTCTCAATACTCAAGGCTTTGAGCTGCCATCTTTCCCCTGCCCCGGTATTTATCCCAACCACTTTTTCTTTTTTACCAATTCCCAAGTCCTTAAGAAACCTGGCTCCATACTCAATCTCTTCCGGAGTCAAGCCAAAAACATATGGGCCA
>JAHIZU010000247.1 GCA_018814265.1 Candidatus Margulisiibacteriota bacterium
CCTTAAAAAACATCATTGCTATTGCCGCCGGCGTAGCCGACGGTCTGGAACTGGGCGACAACGCCAAGGCCGGCCTCTTGATCCGGGGAATCGCGGAAATTACCCGCCTGGGCGTGGCCGTCGGAGCTAACCCAAAAACCTTTGCCGGATTGTCGGGCATGGGAGATCTGATCACTACTTGTTCCAGCCGGCTCTCGCGCAATCATTTTGTTGGCGTGCAAATAGCCAACGAAAAAAAACTTGCCGATATTTTAGGCGGGATGAAGAATGTGGCCGAAGGAGTTGCCACCAGCAAAGCCGCTCTCGTCCTGGGAGAAAAGCACTCAGTCCAGCTGCCGGTAACCAAAGAAGTTGTCCGCCTGCTATTTGAAGGCAAAAAACCTTTTCAATCTATTTCAGATTTAATGACCCGCGAACCAACTAATGAATAAGTTGGGCCTTGGTCTTTGCTGACCTTTCTTCTACTTCGTTTATCCCCTTTTTGGATAAAGCCTCCAGGTTCTGCGGGGTCAAAATATGCGGCGTGACAAAGACCAGCAGTTCCTGCTTTTCTTTGGTGATCACTGTCCGTCTAAAGAAAGTGCCAAGCAGCGGGATATCCATTAAGAAGGGGATCCCGTAATTATCTTCGGTATCCTTATCCTTGGTTAAGCCGCCGATAACAAAGGTTTGTCCGTCCCGAACCATAACCTCATTTTTTGTCTCAGTGGTATTTTCCTGCGGCAAATCACCAACAATGCTGCCGTCACTGATCTTAGGGGCGACTTCCATGCGGATAAAACCGCCTTTTGTCACATGGGGTTTGATAATCAAAGAAGTGCCTACTTGAAGGAAATTAATTTCTTGAGTGGTGGTAGTATCTGAGATAACCGTGGTTTTATACCCCAGCTTTGAACCGATCAATAAGGTGGCCTCTTTGTTGCTGATGGTGGTGATCCGCGGCGTGGCTATCGTATTAAACTTACTGCCGGTCTTCAGCGCGGACAAATAAGCATCAATATTACCAGAAAGCACATGGGAGAAGATCCCGCTTGCCCCAGTATCCGTGGATTTGTCAGCCAGGCCCGAGGTTTCCACCACGTCATTAGTATCACTGGGGTTAGTATATTTTATATTCGCCCCGGTATTGCCCCCTTGTTGATGGCGCAGCTCAATCATCCGCACCTCGATCATTACCTGGGTAGGAGGAACATCAAGTTCAGTAATTAATTTTTCAATGCGCGGCAAGTAATCAGATGTCGTCTGGACCACCAGCACGTTGTAGCTGTCATCAAACGAGACCTTGCTGCCAGCAGGCAGAACATCCTTGACCATTCCTTCAATATCAGACGGCCGGGCACTCGCCAAATAAAAGGTGCGCAGGATCTTCTTGGTTGAAACAAAGATTGTCCCGGCCTCCTCAAACCAATCCAACCCCTTAGTCCTGAGGATGGCCTCCAAACCTTCCTTAGGATCTATGCCGGTAAATGTTACCGTGATATTCCCTTTGACATCGTCAGAAGCCACAATATTAGTTTTAGTTGTTTTAGCAAAGAGCTGCAGCACAGTTTTTACATCCGCATCCTTCAAATTTAGATAGACTTTCCCTTTCTTAAGGCTAATATTACTGACATTTTGCGCTGCCCAGGCTTGACCAGAAACCAGCAAACAGTAAGCGGCCACCAGCAACAAAACAATAATCGTTCTCGTTTTTTTGATTTTCATATTATTCCCCCCCCCAATCGCAAAATTTTAATCTTTCTCTCTTTTTTCAAAACCACTTCAGTCTCTGTGATCTCCGAGACTTCCCACCCCAGCACCATGGCCCCTTCTGTCAGGGCGCGCCCGGAAATAAACGCGATCTTTGACTCCGCATCAACCGAAAGCCCCTCGAGTTTTGGCTTGGCCGCTTGCTTCTCCGCTGTTGGCTGCTCTCCCTGCAACAACTTAGCCTTTTTCCTGGCTGCTTCAATGCTCTTTGCTGTTCCCAGTGAAACACGAGGAACAAAGGGATCGATTAGGACCTTCTCAACCGCTTCTGTCCTGCCTATCAGCGCAGGCATTACAGGCTTTTCGTCAGGCTTAAGTGCTTCTATCTTTAGCACTTTTGGCTGGTCTTCTGCCAGCAGCTTCAGCCCATAAAAATAAACGGCAGAACCCAGGGCCGCTAAAAGTAATGTTACGAATATTACTCCTCTTATCATTTTACAATCTCAATCATATGCCGTCAAAGACATATTAATGTTTAAAACCGGCTCTTGGTCCCCCTCCCCACTTATCTCCAACGAATCAATTATTACCACTCCCGGCAAATCTTGCAGGATCATCAAAAAGCCATATAGCTGATTATAATTCCCAAAACAAAATAGACGGAATTTTTTCTCCTGCCCTTCAGCAATAATAGGCTCTATTGAGACTAAATTCAATCCGGATTTTAGGACTGTCCTTGAAAGAGACATCAAGATCCCCAGCGCTCGTTTCTCTCTTAGTGCTGGGCTTTCCTCGGGCAATCGCCCGCCAACTTCCTTTTCCAGGGCATCCAGGATATTTATCTTGCCCTCAGCTATTTTTAACTCCAGGCGGGCTTTTTGCACCTGCACCCTTAATCTCCCGATCTGATCAAGCTTGGGTGCTAATAAAACCTGATAAAACACAAAAAAGGCTACAAACCCCAAAGCTATCACAACTAATTTTTTTTCTCTCGGCGACAACTTTATTGGCAAGACCTTCTCCCTTTAAATCTTAATTTTCGCGACAACTTCAAAATTTAAGCCGCCCCATTCATAGTCATGCTGGATAAGCTCTACA
>JAHIZU010000248.1 GCA_018814265.1 Candidatus Margulisiibacteriota bacterium
AAGACATACTCACTGCCATTAATGGAGCAAGCACTTTATCCCATGATTTCACATCCTGAGCTTTTCCAAATTTGCCTCGTTCTGCCAGCAATCCCGGATGCCTTTTTTCTGCCCACATACGCGGAGCTATACCCGCTGCAACTATCAGCGCTGAATAAAACCAACCCTGCCACCAACCAAGGTCCCCTCCGCTTATCAAGAGAACCAATGGCATGAGCAGATACGTTATTATTAATCCAACCCAATATTTGGGGATTGCTGTTTTAAACGCATCTTGATCAACTGTCTTTGATCCCATACCTATTCCTCCTTATTAAACAGATCTAATTTTATTCTACCAAAAGCAAAACAATTACGCAAAAACAACTAAGACAAACAGAACGGGCATTAAAAATTCGCAATTATAGTTGAAAAAAACGCCCCTTTTAATAATTGGCTGGGGGAGAAGGATTCGAACCCTCATACGCAGAATCAGAATCTGCAGTCCTACCATTAGACGATCCCCCAAAGCCGCACTCAAATATAATTATAACATGTAAAGAAGAAAATTTCCTCGGCGTATCTTATCAATCAAGATGTAAAAATTTTTAAGGCTGCTTCGAGGTAACAGCGCTTGCTTCCAGGAAGTGTTTTGGGTAAAATAACCCCATGAAAATATACAGACTATTTTTTGCCTTAGTGGGCTGGCTGGTTATTTTTTATTCGTTCTTTAGCGATTTTAATCATCTGGTTGATTTCCTCAGCTATTTTACCATCCAGAGCAATCTGTTGATCATCTGCTGGTTCACTTTGGCCGTGCTGGCTAACCCCCGAGGTCGAATTGGCGCTCTCATCCGCCATCATCGATTGGTTCCTGGATCGGCCAGGGGTCAAGGTCGAACTTAAAACTGCGATGTATTGGCTGATTTATCCGATTGTTTATTGTGTCTACACCCTTATTCGCGGGCCTATCGTCGGCTGGTATCCTTATTATTTCTTGAGCCCCATTAAAATGAAATCTTATGAAGGAGTTGAGCTAATGATTGCCGGCTTAACCCTTTTCTTTATGGCATTGATATTGCTGGCTTATTACTTACATAATAAGTTTGCAGATACTAAAGTTGCCTAGCCAACCGAATAATCCTTTACATTTAATGCCCCTCTGTTATAATAAAAACAATTAGAATATGGAGGCGGTATAACATGAAGAAATGTTTATTATTCTCCCTGCTAGTAGGTTTTATTTTATCTTCCTGCCTGGTTTTCCCTTCTTTTGCTGCCAATGGTGAAGCACGAATCTGGGTCTTTGATTCTAATTCGGTTGCCTTGGAAGGGGTTGTTTTTACCCTAACTGATTCTGCTGGTGGAACATTTAGTAAAACAACTAATGCTGCGGGCTATGCCAGCATAGCCAATCTCCCTGTCGGTGATTACACTGGCACTTTTGTCAAAGATGTTTATACCATTGGGAAGAAAATCGTAAAGTATCGAATTCTGGAGAATCAGATAACTAAGTCAAAGATCTATTTGCGAAAAAGGGTACTTAAGGTCTTGGCCCTTGATGGGGACGATCGGCCGCTTCGCGATGTTACGGTTTCGTTTAGGGGAGCCGCGGCGACCACGCTGGCTGATGGTGTGGCTGAATTTGACGGGGTGATTGCGGGAGCTGCTCCCATTGCTTGTTCAAAGGCCGGCACAAAGTTCGCAACGATCAATGTCAACGTGTCTGCTGACGCTTTTCAAACAATTAAGCCGGTAACCGGCACTAAGACCACCGCTCGCTTGATCGTAACCAATGGGGCAGAAAACACCCCGGTGCGTTTGCATATAGCCGGAGTAAGCGAGGCGGTCTGGACCGGGAACCTGGATAGCAATGGTACGGCTTTGGCGACTGGCTTTTTCACTGCTGGCAGTTACATCTTTGTCATTACTCCGCCCGGGGGATCTGATTTTGGCGTAAAAAGTGTTAATTTTGAGATCAATAATGTGGGAGAAATAACTAGTGTCACCACAACTTTAACAACAGTCTCTTTTGTCAAATTAACTGCGGCAAACGCGGCTGAATTAGCAGTCGCGATTAACACGGCCAATACGAATGGGGTGCCGACTTTAATTCAACTGACCAGCAGCATGGTTGCTGGTCCTGGTGTTACCTTTACTATTTCTGGAGATCGTACTATTTTTGACGGCAAAGGATATACG
>JAHIZU010000249.1 GCA_018814265.1 Candidatus Margulisiibacteriota bacterium
GGGTTAGGTATTAGTTGATAAAACGATACCGGCTACGGTTAGGTTTTTATATGAGTTGACACGGCACGCAGCTGGCAACCATTGACACCAGAAGACCCTGATGGGAAAATTGCACCATGAACTACTTCTTGAACACTTGGAGCTTACTGGTTTTTATGCTCCAAGTTTTTGCTGCTCTTTTCCTGACAATGGCTATTTTTTCGCTCTGCCAGAAACTCATAGAGAAACTAAAACTTTCAAAAATTTCACGCTACCGCGATCTATTTCCCGCCAGGGTTCTCGCTTCTGGCAGATGGTCCACCATTTTATTCAAGACGCGAGGCCAATCCTATTAGCAGGCCGCTGACCTTTTTCTCATAGGAAGCATCTTTTATCTTGCCTTGTTCGTCAAAAAGAGTCCTGAGATTAGCAAAATAAACAGTTTCAACAATAATTTGCATACTCAGTGAAACCAGGGTAAGTTTTAAGGCTTGCAGTCCCCTAGCTCCACCTAACGGCCCCAGCGAAACCCCACATAAGCCTACCGGTTTATCATAATATTCATCATAAAGCAGATCGAGCATCATCTTAAGCTCGCCTGGATAGCCGTGGTTATATTCCGGGCAAACAATGATCAAAGCATCAGCCTTGTTAATTATTGCGGCCAATTTTTTGGCTTGTGGAGATTGGCCGCTGTTATCTGAAGCTGATAAGCGGTAGTCGCGGACATCGACGATAGAGGTTTCAACTCCGGATTTCCGGATAACCTCAAGCACAAAATTAGCAACTTTTTCAGACTGCCTGCCCTCGCGCGCTGTGCCTAAGATAATCGGGATATTCATATTAGAAGCTAAAGCTCTTAAAGACCGAGCCGGTCACAGAACCATTAAAAGCCGAAGCGTTTAGACTGGTGTTGCTGAGATCAGGCAAAATGTAACGGTAGGCAACCCCGGCCGTAATAGGACCAAAGGCATAATTGACCCCGACCTCTGCTTGAGCTCCGGTGGTCTGAGCAGTTACCCCGCCGGAAGTAGTACTATTATAACTTAGACCAAGACCTGCGTAAGGATAAAGCCCGCCCGGCAACCGTTGACCATAAATAAGGTCAACAGAAATGGGGGTATAGGTCGTCGAGGCGCCAGCTACCGTGTAAGTTGTCGATTGGATCATGGCCCGCACAGAAAGATTCTCGGTCAACCCTTGTGTTGCGGAAACACCATACAAGGTCGATGTCCCTATCCCGCCAGGAGCAGTATAAAGACCAGCATTAGCAGAAAAATCAACATTACCAGCAAAAGCCACACCTGATAACAAAATCAAACCGCACAGACCAATAATTAATTTATTCATTGTGATTACCTCCTGGTGCTTATTTTACGCTTGAGGAATTTAAGCTGCAAGGAC
Source organism: Candidatus Margulisiibacteriota bacterium (assembly GCA_018814265.1). Taxonomy (GTDB): domain Bacteria; phylum Margulisbacteria; class WOR-1; order O2-12-FULL-45-9; family O2-12-FULL-45-9; genus JAHIZU01. The sequence goes on from JAHIZU010000249.1 coordinate 1,384, forward strand.
ATTTCTCGGTGCGTCACCTCACCCCTGCCTCATTAAAAACCAGGCTGGGGCGGTTAGCGTTCAGAGTAACGGATACGCCCAGCGGCAGGGTAACGTTAGCTCCGCGGCCCCGCGCGTGGCCCGAGGGAAAACCATAAACCATCGGAATATCAAGATCGCCTAAAATATCATTAACAATGTCCCTGATCTTGTGTCTTTTTCCGGAAAGATCATGGCAATCCACCATCCGGCCAAAGATCAGTCCCCTGACCCTTTTTAATTTCCCTGCCAGCTTTAGGTGCAGCAAAATATTATCAACGACCTCCAGGTCTTCGCCAATATCCTCCAAAAACAAGATCTTATAATCAGTATCAATATCATACGGTGTGCCAATGCCGCTGACCAGCATGGACATGTTGCCGCCAATCAGTATGCCAGTGGCTTTGCCGCGGCGCAGGGTTTTTAAGCTGGGGAAAGCCATCTCCCCGACCGGCTCAGCCTGCATCAAGGCCCGCAGCAAATATGCCGTGGTGATCGAGCTCATGTTCTTATGAACCTCGCCGGAAACCACCGGCCCGTGGAAAACAACCATGTTGGCTATACGCTGCAAATATTCCAGCAGGATCGTAACGTCACTATACCCCACAAAGATCTTGGGATTATTTTTGATAACCTTCTTGTCAAGATAAGGAATAGTGCGGATCGAGCCATAGCCGGCTTTGGCGCAGAAGATCGCTTTGACCTCTTTGTCCGCGAACATCTGGTTGATCTGCTCAGCCCGGGCGTCATCGTGGCCGGCCATTGACCAATAGCGCTTAAAGATCGCCTGGTCAAATTTAACCTTGAAACCAAAGCGCTTTAGCTGAGCAACGCCTTTTTTGAATTTTGCCGGATCAAAAGACCAGGCCGGCGCCACAATACCAACAGTATCCCCGCGTTTCAGCCTATCGGGCTTGGTTAAAAAATACTCAGAAAGTCTCAAATTGATTCGTCCTCAGTTTGGGCTTTGGCCAGCCAGAGCGCGCGGTGAATGATCGGCTTTTTGCCGACTTTGTGCATCCAGGCCTGCTCGGCCAAAGTTTCCGTAACGTGATGCACGACTTCGGGCACCGGACCGGCAATCTTGGTTGGCCGCACGCATAGCTCGACCTGATCATTAACATAATCTATTATCACGAACCTGCGCTCCTTGCCCTGGCCGCTGACCGCGATCTCCGTGCTGAAGAATTTCATTTTAACGATCCTGGCGATCTCTGAAACATAGCGGGCCAGCGGCAGCAGCCGGTATTTATTCATCTCGCGCAGGGTAACGTGGCGGTAATGCCCTGTTTCCGGATGCCAGAAACAGGGAATGATCTCGCCAAAAAGATAATATACCCTGAACCAGGCGGGAACATCTCCCAGCACCAGCGGCACGATCTTTTCCTGCAGCAGGAAATTATCGCCGCGGCTGAAATGCCTGGCCTCGGCGATCTGGGTAATATCGCCGGATGCGTCTTTGACCACGCCGTGCTGGCCAAAGCCGCGCGCCGGCTTGATAATAAAAGGCTTGCCCAATCTTTTTAGCTGGCCACTGCTCAAAGAAAAATCATCCGGCTGCCAGTTGCGCACCACCACAGTGTAAGGGACCGGCAGACCCGCTTCAACAAAATCAAAATGCGTGACAGATTTATCAGCGTAAGTGCGGGCATCGTCCGGATCGTCCACTACCCGGCCGCCCTGGTCCTTGGCCGCATAGCAAATCTTCGTGTAAATATCATCGGGGTTATAGTAATTGGACTCATTATCGACCAGAAAATTGATCTTTATTTTGCGCGACAGGATCTTTTGCAGCATTTCCGGCGCGTTAGGCTCATTGATCCAGAGGAATTTAAGTTTGCGAAAGGAGCATTCCTGGCGCAGCCACTTGATCAACGACTCGCTTTTATCGCCAACAAAAACAAAGGCCAGGTCATAAACAGCCATAGCTTAATTATACCTTTCCAGCGCGTGTTTGAAAATGCGTTCGATCAGCTGGTCATATTCCATTCCTTTGAGCCGGGCCATGATCACAATATCGCTGGAAACCGGATGCAAGCCAGGCAAAGTGTTTACCTCAAGAAAGTAGGGTGTTTCATGTTCATCGGTCCTAAAATCAAAGCGACTGACATCCCGGCAGTTAAAGGCCCGGAACAAATGCAGTGCCGCCCGCCCCAGCTGTTCCCGGAGTAGTTTATTGACCTTGGGCGGGCAGCTGTAGCGGACCTTTTGTAAATAATCCCGTTTCACTTCCAGGGAATAGATAAAATTCTTTAAGTCGCCGTCCTGGGGCATGACCTCCATGATCCCCAATATTTCTGGATCAGTGTTGCCGATCACGGCAACGGTAAATTCCCTGCCGCCAATAAATCTCTCAGCCATGACCGGCTGAAGGGGATAATTGGCTCGGAGCCAGTTCAGTTTGTTTCTGAAGGCGTCATCATTTTCAACCTTAGAATCCTGCCTGATGCCAATGCTTGACCCCTCATAAGCCGGCTTAAGGATCAGCGGATATCGGATATTCTCGGTCTTAAATTCTTGGCCCGGGAAGATCGCGAAATATTCTGGCGTGGCTGCCCCTGAGCCGGCTGCGATCTTTTTAGCCGAGATCTTATCCAGGCTTAACCCGGCAGCCAGCGGCCCCGGCCCGCTGTAGCGGATATCAAGCATTTCCAGCAGCGCTGGAATATGGGCTTCGCGCGAGCAGCCCTGGCAGCCCTCCGCGATATTAAAAACAAAATCGATCTGGCTATTCAAGATCTTTTCAATCGCTGGCCTGCCGAATCCCAGGCGGACGCACTCATGTCCCATTTTTTCGATCGCGCCGCAGAGCGCATCAATGGTTTCCGGCGAATCGAATTCTTCGAACATGTCTTCCACCCGAGGCTGTGAAGGCTCGAGCTGTTCAACTTCGGACTTGAGGTTATAGGTTATGCCGATTTTCACTTAATTTCACTTCCGGCTCATCACTGTAAACAAAGCATTCATGCTTGTAGTTGCGCAGGATGACGACCCCGTTATTTTTGCTCACAAGATAATCCGGCTGCAGCGGTATCTTGCCGCCGCCCCTGACCGCGTCCACCACAAAAGTCGGCACAGCCAGGCCCGAGGTATGGCCGCGCAGCTGCTCAATGATCTCAAGGCCTTTGCTGATCGGCGTGCGGAAGTGGCCTACCCCCTCCACCGGATCGCAGTGAAAGAGATAATAGGGCCTGACACCGATCTTGAGCAGCCCGTGGCATAACCTGGTCATGGTCTGAGCATTATCATTGACACCCTTAAGCAGCACAGACTGGTTATTGACCACTACCCCGGAATCCTGCAGCAAGCTGATGGCCGCTGCTGACTGAGGCGTGATCTCGTGGGGATGATTGAACTGGGTATTTAGCCAGAGCGGGCGGTAGCGTTTAAGGATCATGGCTAGCCAGGGTGTAATCCTTTGCGGAAAGACTACAGGCGCGCGCGTCCCGATCCGGATAACCTCCAGATGCCGGATGCGGCGCAGCCGCTCCAGAATGATCTCCAGGTCGCCCAGCGGCAAAGTCAGGGGATCCCCTCCGGAAAGGATCACGTCCCTGATCTGTTTATTATCCTTGATATAGTCGATCATTTTGCCGATCTCGGAAAGGGTGCGCGTGAACCGGTGTTTTTTCCAGAGGCGTTTGCGGGTGCAGTGGCGGCAGTTCATAAAACAGACATTGGTCACGATCATCAGCGCCCGGTCCGGATAACGGTGCACCAAGCCTGGCACTGGCGAGGCTATTTCTTCTTCCAAAGGATCTTCCGTTTCCCCGACTGAACTTCTCAATTCTTCGATCGAAGGACAGAGCTGCTTGATGATCGGATCATCAGGAGCATTCTGCGCCAGAGAAAGATAATAAGCGGTCGTGACAAATGGATACCGGGCCGTGACCTTTTTAAAATCCTTGAAGCCAATAAAATCTTTGATGCAATCGTAACTCGCGGAGTTATCTTTCTCGTCGAACAGGGGCGGAGGTTCTTCCTCCTGGGACAGCAGCTTTTCCTTCTTTTCCATTGCTGGTTTCACCTCATTCGGCAAAGGATTATGCTCTAAACCCTGGTTGTTGTCAAGCAAGCGCAATGTTTCCGTAGAAATCCGACAGTCCATGTATAATCATGGACATGAATAACTTGACGTTAATAACCATGGCCTGGGAACTTTTTGAGCAAGGAGTTCCGAGGATAAACATTGCTCTACATTTGGGAAGGCATCGGGA
>JAHIZU010000250.1 GCA_018814265.1 Candidatus Margulisiibacteriota bacterium
AAACCGAGACGTTCAGTCTCCGGTTTCCTAAACTTTTAAGAAGGAGAAAAATATGGCTAAAAAATATAATGTTTGTGTGCTTGGCGCAACCGGTATGGTTGGCAAAGAAATGATCAAAGTCCTGGAAGAGCAGGATTTTCCAGTCGATCGGTTCTTGCCGCTAGCTTCGGAAAGGACAGCTGGAAGCAAAGTCACTTTTAAAGGCAAAGAGTATACTGTTGAAGAGGCAAAACCTGAATCATTTGAAGGCATTCAGATCGGCCTGTTCTCTGCCGGGGCCAAAGTTTCCAAAGTCATGGCTCCGGAAGCGGCCAAACACGGCTGTGTAGTCATTGACAATACCAGTCAGTTCAGGATGGATCCAGAAGTTCCGCTGATCGTGCCTGAGGTCAATCCCCAAGCTATCAAAAGGCATAAAGGGATCATTGCCAACCCCAACTGTTCAACCGCCCAAATGGTCTTGCCCTTAAAACCCATTTATGATGCTGTGGGCATTGAGAGGATAGTTGTGTCCACTTATCAGGCAACTTCCGGATGGGGTAAAGAGGCCATTGCTGAGATGTATGAGCAGACAGAAAAACTGCTGGCTGATCCAAAGGCCAAAATTACCGCCAAGTACATTTTTAAGCAGATCGCTTTTAACTGTGTGCCGCAGATCGATTCTTTTACTGATAATGGTTATACCAAGGAAGAGATGAAGATGTACAATGAGACCAGAAAGATCTTTGAAGATGACAAGATCCAGGTCTCTGCGACCTGTGTCAGGGTCCCTGTTGCGATTGGCCATTCTGAGGCGGTCAACATCAAGACCAGGAATAAAATCTCTGTGGCCGAGGTTAGGAAGCTGATCGCGGCTTTTCCAACTTGTAAGGTTGTTGATGATCCAGCCAAAGGGGAATATCCCACACCGATCGACTGCGCTGGCAAAAACGAGACTTTTGTCGGCCGCATCCGCGAAGACATCTCTCAGGAAAATGGCCTGGACATGTGGATTGTCTCTGACAATCTGCGCAGGGGAGCGGCACTTAACGCGGTTTTAATTGCTGAGCGGATGATCGCGGATAAGCTAATTTAGTTATTGCTTAACGGCAGCCCCAGATTTCTCTTCAGATTGATGTTGTATTCGTCGATCTTTTCCTGGGCAAAGTCTGGTTCAATATAATGCTGGGGTGATAGATTAAAAGCATTAAGAAAAAAACCAGCGGTCATGCCTAATGCGCCGGCAGTTGTGGTGCCTTCAGGCGCGGAAAAAGCCGCGCCGCCCAGCATTACTGCCAGGCCAGTCCCGATCAAAATATTGCCAAAACCCCTTAGCCGGGCTTTTTGCTCTTCTTCTTTTAGGACCAACGCTAGTTTGGTTTTAGCGCCAACCAGTTCCAGGAATTCTGGGTCGCTGATCTGGCGGAGGCCACCTTTATAAATATACCAGTCAGTAACTTCTTTTTTTTCTGAACGGTCTAATGTTTGAGTTGAAATATCGGTTGAAGTGTGGGCATAGGCTTCATAACTGTAAGTGTAGGAATCAATGTCCGTGTAGCTGTAACTGCGTCTTTCATCGATTTCTCTTTGTTTGGTAACCAGTTCCAATCTATTACGCTGGTAGGTTAATTTTTTGATGTATTCCTGGTCAGAGGCTTCATCCGCGAACAGGGCCAGGGGCAGGAGAGTAGAGATCAATAATGAAGCGACAATTCTTTTTAACATGCCGATATTATAGCACATTTCGGGACGGGAAGAGATCAAACAAAATGTTGTAGCAGGCCGCAGCGCCTTAGAAATTCATGTAAACTGCGGTCGCCTCGGGCAGCAAGATGGGCAAGCAATTGCTTTTGCAATTCCAGTGAAAGTGATTGCGGAGCAACACCTAAAGTTATTAGTTCGTTCCTTAGGCGAGAGGGAATAATGGGGTGCTCCTCTCTGTTGTAGTCAGTTAACGTTGGCCGCCAATAGCTGGTTTCTTCCTGGGGTAGATCAAATGCTTTGACCGGCCGTAATTTTCGACCCAGCTTACCTTCTTCGTGCAAAGTTGTCACAACCTTATAAATAGTGCCATGATCTCTTGATTCTATTCTAGCGACAAAACCGACCAGATCAGCGGAAAAATAAAAAGCTGTTTTGCCGCTCTGGATCACGCCATAAGGCATTGAACCTGCCATTGTGGGCTTAATCGTTCTCAGAGCTGAAGGTCTGAGCCAGCTGGTGTAATTTTGGTTCCTGAAATCAGCTTCAGTGAAAAATCCCCGGGCGAATTCCGGGGCAAAAGCACGCTGCATAACCTCGATCTTTGAGAAACTCCTTTGGTCAGCCAGTCCGTGCTTAGCCAACCAGGGGCTGGTTAGACGGGCCGGTAAGTCCCTTAATTCCCAGCCTTCTTGGTCTGTTTCGTGCAGGATGGCGGCTCTTAGTTCCTGATCAGATTTAAAAACCGCTTTATCACCAAAATCATGAGCATGCAAATGTTGTCCTTCTGGTTTGCTCCAGTCAGAAGCCCAGGGATAACGCCACTTTAAAACATGACCAACTTTATGATGAAATTCAGGGAAAGCAGCTAAAATACTGCCCAGTCCT